>CAXTDD010000027.1:0-10368 GCA_964242955.1 uncultured Rubrobacteraceae bacterium
GTGCCCCGCAGGCCGAAGATCAAGACGAGCGGCGTCGCCACGACAGGTCCCAGCGCGAAGCCGGCGGTGCCGCCGACGGAGAAGAAGCTCATGCCGCGCGCCCGCCGGGCGCCCGAGACGTAGTTGGCGAATCGGGCCGCCTCCGGGTGGAAGGCCGCCACCCCGACGCCGCTCAGGACGACCGCGGCGAAGATCAAGGTGTAGTTCGGGGCCACCCCGACGAGCGCCATGCCGGCCCCCGCGAAGAGCACGCCCAGCGGCATCAGCGCCGGCAGCGGGCTGCGGTCCGAGAAGATCCCGAACAGGGGCTGGACGAGCGAGGAGCTGACGGTGGCGGCGAAGACCAGGGCGCCGGCCGCCGCGAGCGAGAGCCCGCGCTCGGAGATCAGGAACGGCAGCAACGCAGCCACCGCGCCCTGGTTCAGGTCCGTGAACAGGTGGCCCGCAGACAGCACGCCCATCGCCCGCCGGTCCACACCCTTTTTCGAGGCCACGCTCAAGCTCCGCTCCCGCCGACTCCGACCCCGAAGATGCTACCAGTGATCGGAGATCTCGTACGGCCCCAAAGCGAGGACTACTCCTGAAAACTCGAAGACCTCCCGCCTGGTTTCGGCCAGGACCTCCCCGACGGCCTCCGCGGGTTCTCCCGGCGTCGGACGGCCGGCGCGGGGGGCCGGAATCCTCACCAGCGTCTCCGGCGTCGGCTCCGCGATGCCGCCGAGCTCGCACGCCTTCCCGAACGCCTCCCCGAAGCCGCCCAGCCCGTCGACGAGGCCGCGTTCGAGGGCCTCCACCCCACTCCAGACCCTGCCGCCGGCGATGTTTTCCACGTCGGGGAGGCTCCGGCCGCGCGAGACGCGGCTTTTGAACTCGTCGTAGATCGCCTGGATCTGCCCTTCCAGCACCCGCAGCTCGTCCTCCGTCGGCGGGCGGCTGATGTCCTGCAGCCCGGCCCGCTCGCCCCTTTCGAGGGCCACCGGGTTGACGCCGAGCTTCCCGTAGAGGCGGTCGGCGACGGGCCTTATGGTCAGCACGCCGATGGAGCCCGTGACGGTCGAGCGGCGGGCGACGACGTGGGCGGCCGGGGCCGAGACGTAGTAGCCGCCGGATGCGGCGACGTTGCCCATCAGGACCACCACGGGCTTTTTGGCCGAGATCCTCTCCACCTCGCGCCAGATCAGGTCGGAAGCCAGAGCGTCGCCGCCGGGCGAATCGACGTGCAACAGCACGGACGAGATCCTGCGGTTCCCCTCTGCCGCCCTGAGCGCCGCGACGACGGACTCGCTCCCGGCCCGCTCGCCGCCGATAAGCGGCAAGGGCAACGGCGACCTCCTGCTCCTGCCGCGCGAGATCGCCCCGCCAACGCTCACGAGCCCTACCCGCCGTCGCGCCCGCCTCCGGTAAGGCACGAGCAGAGACCTCCTGGCCGCCGACCACTCCGCGAGACGCGCCTTGCCCTCCCTCTCCGCGACCCGCCGCGCCAGCTCGTCCTCGTAGCAGACGCCGTCCACGAGCCCCGCGGCCAGCGCCGCGACGGCCACATACGGAGCCCCGTCCACCTTGGCCCGCGCCTCCTCCGCCGTCATCTCTCTGCCCTCGGCCACGGCACGGACGAGCTCCTCGAAGCGGCCGTCCACGAGGCGTTGGGTCTGCTCGCGGGCTTCGCGCGAGAAGTCGTTGCGGGTAAAGGTGTCGCCGGCGGACTTGTACGGCGAGACGGCCACGACCTCGGCGGCTACACCCAGGCGGTCCAGGGCGTCCTTGAAGAAGTTGGCGCGGGCCCGGATGCCGGTGACGTCGAGCGTGACGAGGGGTGCGGCCAGGATCTCGTCGGCCGCGCCCGCGAGGTAGTACGAGCGGGTATCTACGGGATCGGCGAGGTACGCGACGACCCGGCCTCCCCCCTCCCTGAACGCCAGCAACGCCGCCCGAGCCTCCTCCAGGGCGGCCCACCCGGCGTCGAGGTCCCGGACGCGCAACACCACGCCCCGGGGCCTGCCGTCGGCGGAGATCCGGCCAAGCCTCTCGCGCAACGCATGCAAGGTGACGGGGCTCGGCCCGCGGGCGAGCCGCTTCCTGAGAAAACCGGCGGGCGTCTCGAACTCGGGCAACGCGCCGCTGACCTCCAACCAGACGAAGGTCGGGGGCCGCCGGAAGAGGCGCACCCACGCGTTGCGCGAGAGGCGCCAGAGGTTTACCAGGACGTTGACGATCACGGACATACCGGCGTTATGGTACACCGGGGCGGCGCGTGGCCTTGTGATAGACTCGCGAATAGGAACGATTACTGATAACCGGAGGGGCAACACGGACGTGGGCGGCAGGCTGGAGAGAGACATACGCGAGCGGTTTCGCCGGTCCGGCTACACCCTGACCTCGCAGCGCAAGGCGGTTCTGGAGGCGTTGGGCGAGAGCCGGGGGCATCCGTCCGCCGAAGACGTCTACCTCGTCGTCAAGCAGAAGAACCCCAAGGTGGCGCTCGGCACCGTCTACCAGGCGCTGTCGGTTCTGGAGGAGATCGGGGTGATCGGCGCCAAGCACTGGTCCGAGTCGCCGACCCGCTACGACCTGAACGTGAGGCCCCACCTCGACATCCGGTGCCTGAACTGCGGCGAGATCTCGGAGGTCCCCGGTGTGGACTCCGGAGATCTGGAAGACCAGATCCGGGCCAGCACCCCATACGAGGTGACACGCTCGACGGTGGTCATCGAGGGCATCTGCCCCGCCTGCCGACAGGGCGCCTGAGCCACGCCCGCCGCCCGCGGGTCTTTACCTGGCCGGCGAAGGCGTTTAACCTTCTGGACCAACGAGGTCGGCGGAATCGTCTGGAGGGGGACGTGTGAGCGAAGAACGGGAGGACACGGCGGCGGGCCTCGCCGCGGGCCTCGAGGCGGCCGGCGCCCTGATAGAGAGCCTCGAAGGTGAGGTCGCGGAGCTCAGGCAAGACCTGGACGCCGCGACGTCGGCCCTCAGGGCGGCCCAGGAAGAGGTCGCGGGCAGGGCCGACACCGGGCGGACGGCCGAGGACTTGCGCGCCGAGATCTCCGACCTCAAGCGTCGTCACTCGGACGAGCAACTCCGCCTGGCGAACGAGCACATAAACGAGGTCGCCAACGTCCGGCGGACGCTGGAAGCGCAGCGCCGAGCCGACGTCGAGGCCGCCGGCTCCGAGACCCGCGTACAGGCCCTCAAGGAAGAGTTCGCGGTGGAGCGCGCGGCGCTCGAAGAGCGTCACAGGGCCGAGGTCGAGGCGCAAAAGACGGCCTCCGAGACCTGGGAGGAAGAGCTCAGGACCAAGTACCACGAGCAAGAAGAGCGCCACGCCTCCGAGCTGGAGAGCGCCGTCCGCGAAGGTCTCGAACGGGTGCAGGAGCTGGAGAGTTCCCGGGACCAGGAGATCGAAAGCAGGATCTCCGAAGAGCGAGCCTCCCACGAGGAGCGCCACGAGGCGGCGCTCCGGGCGCTGAAGAGTGCCGCGGCGGGCAGGGAGCTGGAGCTCCAGAGGGACTACCAGGCTGTCGTCGAGACGCAGCAGGCGGAGATAGAGGCGCTGCGCCAGGAGCTGGACGCGCGCAACCTCGAGGTGGAGGAGGCGCGCAAGGAAGAGCGCCGGCAAGTAAAGGCGCTCGCCGAGGGCCGGGAGCGCGAGCTCCGGCAGTCCCAGGCCACGAGGTTGGCCGAGGCCCGGCAGTCGGCCGACCGCCGCGTCGAGGCGCTCCAGTCCCAGCGCGAGGCGG
Organism: uncultured Rubrobacteraceae bacterium; assembly: GCA_964242955.1. GTDB lineage: Bacteria > Actinomycetota > Rubrobacteria > Rubrobacterales > Rubrobacteraceae > Rubrobacter_D. The sequence continues at coordinate 3,738 of CAXTDD010000027.1, forward strand.
ACAACCGGGCACTCCGGGCACGGCACGCCGAAGAAACCTCGGCCGTCCGCCGGCGCTACGAGGAGAGGCTGGCCGCCGAGGACGAACGGCGCAGGTCCGAGACCTGGGCCCTCGAAGAACGGCTGCGGGAGGCCGGGATCCGTCGCGCGTCCGAGCTGCGCGCCTACGGGGCCCGCATGAAAGAGCTGGAGGCCGCCCGTCTCGCCGAGCGGTCGGCGATCGAGAGAGAAGCGGAGCTGGCGGTCGAGCGTTTGGAGGCCGAGGTCTCGTCCAGGCAAGACCGCATCATCGAACTCGAAGAGGAGTTGGCGGAGTCCCAGGCAGAGGGCCAGCAAGAGCCCGAATCGGCCCGTCCTGAACCGCAAGCCGAACGCCCGGCGGCTCCGACCGAGCAAGAGCGGATCGCAGCGGCCAGAGAGTCGGAGGAACAGGAGGAGATCGACGCCCGTAGGGTCTTGGCGGAGGAGAGGATAGAAGACCTCGCGGCCCAGCTCATCGAGGCCAGGGAAGAGGCCAGGATGAACGCCGAGGAGCTGGAGGCGGCGACCGAGACCTTGAGGCGGCTCTCGGAGCCCGGCCGCCGGTTGAGGGAGGGGCTGGAGCTCTTCAACGACAGCGAGCACCCGCGGACCATCGCCTCGATCTCCCGTTCCTTCGGCCTGCCGCGGGTCCACGCCGACCTCGGCGGCGAGCCCCCCGGAAAACCCGTCTTCACGCTCCTCTGGGGCGACGTCGCCTGGCGCCGCTACGTCTCGGACCCCGCAGACGGCGTCCCCGAACCCAGGGTCTACCTCGCCGGCGCGGGAGACGACCCCGCAGAGGTGCCGGAACCCGAGCGCCAAGCCAACGCCCGCATGGACGCCACGGGACACTTGACGCTCGGCGTCCAAGCACGCTGAGCGACCCGCGAAGCGGGCCGCGCCGTCAGCTTTCAGCTTTCAGCTTCTCGGTCACGCCAATGTACCCCGGGTAGAGTCCGACACCTTCACAAACCGCTTCAACACCGAGAGCCCGCAAATACGTCCGCGAAGAGACCATCTACTTCGTCCCCGCCACGAGCATTCGGAATCCATGGCCTTTAAAGCTGATAGCTGACCGCTGAATGCTGAAAGCGCGGTCCGCGGAGCGGACCGCCTAGCGTGCCTCCCTGCGTTTTCGGGCCTCGCTGGAGCGTTGCATGTTGCGGAGCACCCGTTCGTTGTGGGCGTGGAGGGTCTGTCCCCTGCGGGCGCCGACGTGCGCCGCGACAGCGGAGACGGCCAGGAAGACGACCGCGAGCAGGACGGTGCCCACGCTGTTCAGGCCGGGGAACGGGGTCTTCCCCGCAAGCAGGTTGACGACGGGCGAGATCACGAACGCCGCCGGAGCGACGAGGGTGCCGTGCAACAAGCGTCGACCAGGGGCCTTATACGCCGCGGCCATGCCGCCGAAATAGAAGGCGAGGCCGCTCACGAAGAGCAGCAGCGGCGCGAACGTCCCGAAAGCCGAGCCCGATGGCTGGACCTGGAACAACTCCGAGAGTACGGGTGCGAGGATACCGAAGATGATGAGCAGGACGAGCACGAAGGCCACGAGCATTCCGACGGCCACCGAGACGACGCTTCTCATAACGAGTAGTTTAGCAGCCCGCCTCCGACGACCGGGTGGCCGGTTTCACGCGGCGCGCCCGCTTGTAGGCGGGGCTTCGGCATAGTACCCTCTCGGACCGTGAGAAAGCATTCCACGCGTACCCTCAGCCGAAGAGACTTCTTGAAGCTTACCGGGGCGGGCATGGCAGGTGCCGCCTTGCTCGGCGGGGCAGGATGCGACGTCGTCGAACGCATACCCGGGGTCCCCAACAACACGCCCGGCGGCAACCCCGGGACGAACGTGGTGGTCGTGATCCTGGACTCCCTCAGAAAAGATCACGTCGGCATCTACGGCTCCGACCGCGCGGCCCAAACGCCGAACCTCGACGCCCTGGCTAAAGATAGCCTCCGCTTCACCCGCGCCATCCCCGAATCCATGCCGACGATCAACGCCCGCCGGGCCATACACACCGGCAGCAGGACCTGGCCTTTCAGGGACTGGGACCCGCCGCAGGGCGAGGACATCATCCTCCAGGGCTGGCAGCCTATACCTCTCGGCCAGACCACGCTCGCGGAGGTCCTGCGCGCCAGTGGCTACCAGACCATGATGGTCACGGACAACATGCACCAGTTCAAGGCATCCTACGACATGCACCGGGGCTTCGACGTCTTCGACTTTTTCCGCGGCCAGACCACGGACAACTACCAGCCGAAGTGGACGTACGACCGCGAGATGGTCGACCGGGCCCTGATGAAGGGCAACGTCCCCGCCATGACGGGCCAGATGGAGCAGTACTTCTCGAACGTCGCCGGTCGACGCTCGGAAGAGGACTGGTTCGCGCCGCGGGTCTTCACCCGGGCCTCCGAGTTTTTGGAGTTCGCCAGCGAAGAGGACGAGCCCTTCTTCCTCACGGTGGACTCCTACGACCCGCACGAGCCCTGGGACCCGCCCGAGGAGTACGTGCGGATGTACGACGACCAGCCGTACGACCTCAAGGAACCCTTCTCCGTCATCTACGGTCCCAGCGACTACCTCACGGACCGGGAGCTGGAACGGATGCGGGCCCGCTACTCGGCCGAGGTCACGATGGCGGACCGCTGGCTGGGGCGGTTCATGGACAAGATGGATGAGCTGGGACTCTTCGAGAACACGCTGGTGCTTTTGCTCGCCGACCACGGGGTCGCCCTCGGGGAGCACGGCTACACCGGCAAACCGGCCTACGTGCTGTGGCCGGAGATCACGGACGTCCCCTTCTTCATCCGCCACCCGGACGGCAAAGGCGCCGGCAAAACGAGCGAGTATCACGCCTCTACCCACGACGTGGCCTCCACCGTGCTCGGCTACTTAGGCATCGAGTCCCCGGACCAGATGACCGGCCAAAACCTCTCCGTCATCGCGGACGGGGACGATCCGGAGGACGACCGCTCCCACTTTACCGCCGGCTACCACGACCACGTCTGGACCCGCGACGAGCGCTACGTCATGTTCTGCCGCTACGACGGCTCGGACGCCAGGCTCTACGACACCACCGAAGACCCCGGGATGCGCAACGACCTCGCCGGCCGGGAACCGAACACCGTCAAGAGCATGTACGACGGCTACGTCCTGCGCGACGCCGGCGGCCCCCTCCCCGTCTACGAGGAATATCCCGAACCGACGGTGTAGAGAGCTGTTAGCCGTTAGCTGTTAGCCATTAGCTCTTGACCGTTGGTTTCCGGCTCCTTCGCGCCCGCGAGTGGGAGATGGCGCCCTCGCTGGTCGGCCGAAGAGTGCCGCTGGGGAACGTCCATCCCCACCCCGCACGACGATGTCCGCAACAGACTGTGTTCGCAATACCCTACGGTGACGAGCCAACTGCTAATGGCCAAAAGCTAACAGCTAAGAGTCTCCGCGGATAGGCTCGCTACTTTTCATATTTGTCGATTCTCTGAGCGATCGAATCGGCTCTTTATCGTCCATTGGCACATTCGCTACCCGCCTATCCGCGCAAGCTCTAAGAGCTATCCTTCCAGCGCTGCTACCAGTTCGCGGCAGAAGGCGGGGATGTCAGGCACGACGCGGCCCCAGACGAGGTTGCCGTCCCGGAACGCTGCTTCATCCACCCAGGTAGCACCCGCGTTGACGAGGTCGTCTTTGATGCCGAGCGAGCCCGTGGCCCTGGTCCCGTCCACGATGCCGGCGGAGATGGCGACCAGGCCGCCGTGGCAGATGATGCCGACCGTCTTGCCGCCGGCGTGGACGGTCTTGACGAGGCCCGTGATCGACTCGTAGCGCCTGAGCTTGTCCGGCGCCCAGCCGCCCGGGATCACGACGCCGTCGAGCGCCGCCGCGTCTACCTCGTCGGCCGTCGCGTCGGCCCGGGCCTGCAGGGCGTTCTTGCCCGAGACCGGGTCCTTGTCGGGCCCGACGGTCACAACCTCGGCCCCCTCCTCCTGCAGACGCATAACGGTCACCCAGTACTCCAGGTCCTCGAACCCCTCGGCCAGGAGTACCGCGACTTTCTTTCCTTCGAGCTTCATGGATGTCCTTTCATAGAGCACGCTGCCTCTGGCAGCTTGTCAGCACGCTCCGGCTTACGCCTACGCTCTCAGCACGCCGCCCTGCGGGCGGCTTTCAGCACTTCAGCATTCTAGCTTGTGGGCTTGAGGAGGTCGTTGACGGCGTCGCGGGCCTCTTCGCCGCCGAGTTCGAGGGCGCGGGCGAGTTCGGGAACGGCTTCGGCGCCGTTGCCGGAGGCGAGCAGGTCGGCGGCGGCTTTGAGGTGAGAGCGGTAGCCGTTCGGGGCCGCCGCGGCCGGCGGTTCGGGGTGTTCGAACGACGGGTCGGGGGACGTGGGCGGCGGGTTTTCGCCGTTGACGAGGGCGAGGAGCTCGTCGCCGTAGCGGGCGGCGCGGCGGAGGCCGACGCCTTTTATCGTGCCGAGCTCCTGGATGGTGCGGGGTTTGCGCGCGGAGATCTCCTCCAGGTGCGAGTTGTGCAGGACGACGTAGGCCGGCACCTGCTGCTCCCTGGCCTTCTCACCCCTCCAACCCCTGAGCCGCTCGAACAGCTCCGTGTCGACGTCGGAGGCGCCGTTGGTGGTGGGCCTCGCCGCCGCGGCGTGACGGGGGGGCAAAGCTTCGGCGACCTCGCCGAGGCAGAAGTCGCAGCCGGAGCAGGGGGCCACGTCCTCGGCGTCGCCGAAGTGGCGGAGGAGGTGCTCGCGGCGGCAGGAGCTCAGGTTCGCGTAGGACTCTACGTCCCGGATCTGGGCGTACGCCGTAGAGGCGCGGCCCTTTAGCCGCGATGCTATGTCCCGGCGGCTCCCCTGATCTAGCGTGGTCGTCTTGAGCCTGACGTCCACCAGCGAGCCGCGCGGCACGACCTCGGCAACGCCGTCCGCCATCATCCTGTAGACGGCGCCCTGCACGACGGCCGGACGCAACCCGGCCTTGCGGGAGAGCTCGGGCAGGCCTATGGAGCCCGCGCCCGGCAGCGCGGCGTGGACGGCGGCCACTTCCTCGCGCATGTCGCCGGGCTCCTCGTCCAGCCGGTGCACCTCCACCTCGGACCAGATGTCGTAGCCGCGCGAGACGAGGCCCGAGTTCTCCAGGCTCCCGAGCACGATGCCGGCCGCGTCCTGCTCGACCCCGCCGAGCGCGGCCAGCGAGCCGAACGGCACGTTGACCCGGCCCTCCCTCTCCACCCCCACGAGCCCCCGGAAGAACGAGGAGACCTCGTCCTCCCCCGAGCTGTTCAGCGTGACCAGCCGCTTGCGCCGCCCGACGTCGGCGCCCCGGAAGAGCACGACGCATTCTGAGGGGTCGCCGTCCCTGCCGGCCCGCCCCGACTCCTGGATGTAGGCTGGAAGGCTGCCGGGGACCGTCGAGTGGACGACAAAGCGCACGTTCGGCTTGTCCACACCCATCCCGAACGCGACCGTCGCGACGACCACCCCGACCTCGTCGGTCATGAACCGCTCCTGCACCTCGGTGCGTTTGGTGGCGCCGAGGCCCGCGTGGTAGGCGGCGGCGTCCACGCCGGAGGCGCGCAGCTCGGCGGAGAGCTCGTCGCACTCCTTGCGCGTGGTGGTGTAGACGATGCCCGGCGGCGGGGAGGTGCGGATCACGTCCAGGATACGGGCGAGCTTGTCCTTTTTCTCCGCCGGGACGACCCTGTAGGTGAGGTTCGGCCGGTTGAAGCTCGTAACCTCGACGTGCGGGTCACGCATCCTCAACGAGCGCCGGATGTCCTGGCGCACCCGCGGCGTGGCCGTGGCCGTGAGCGCGAGGACCGGCGGGCTGCCGAGGTCCCTGACCGCGCGCGGCAGGAACAGGTAGTCGGGGCGGAAGTCGTGGCCCCACTCGCTGATGCAGTGCGCCTCGTCCACCACGAAGAGGCCGACGCCGGCGCGCCTCAAGGAGAGGACGAACTCCAGGGAGCGCAGGCGTTCCGGGGCGACGTAGAGCATCCGGATCTCCCCGGTCCTCACCCTCCGCTCGACCTCCCAACGCTCCTCCGGCGAGAGCCCCGAGTGGAGCGCCGCCGCGTCCCCGACCGAGCTCTGCACCAAGGAGTCCACCTGGTCCTTCATCAGCGAGATGAGCGGCGAGACGATCACGGTGAGGCTCTCCTGCATGAGCGCCGGGATCTGGTAACACAGGCTCTTCCCCCCGCCCGTCGGCATTACGGCCAGGGTGTCCCGCCCCTCAAGCACGGCGCGAATAACCGACTCCTGCCCGGGACGGAAGGAGTCGAAGCCGAAGATCTCTTTGAGTACGTTTAGCGGCACGTCTTGGAGTGGTTTAGCGGCATGTTCTTATTGTAGTCCGTTCCCGCTTCGGGTTTTAGTGGCGGAGGAGCACGCTCCGGCCTGCGGCCTCCGCTTTCAGCCCGGCGCTTCGCGAGCTTTCAGCTTTTGGTAGGCGGCGACGCCGAATCCGGGTGGCTCTTGCGGGACCAAGTTAGTACCGAGACGTGCCTTTAGCTGAAAGCGAGGGCCGAAGGCCCGAAGCGTGCTGAGAGCGGAGGCGGAGCCGGAGCGTGCTGAAAGCGGAGGCGAAGCCGGAGCGTGCTGAGAGCC
>CAXTDD010000027.1:10378-11848 GCA_964242955.1 uncultured Rubrobacteraceae bacterium
TTGACGGCGTCGGTGTGTGGGTTCCGGCTCCGGCCGTTGCTTGTTCCCCGCTATTCGTCGCGGGGGGGCGAGGTGAAGCGCGGAATGGGCTTCAGGCCCTTGATGTTGCCGGGTGGGCGCTCGCTGCGGTCGGGGGGCGGCTCTTCTTTGGAGGGGTCCTGCTCGACGGCGTCCAGGAGGTCGTCGAGGGCGCGCCGGATCTCGGTGGTCGCCCTCCGGTAGGCGAACCTGAACCCGAAGGCCGGCGCCGCGAAGGCCGGCAGGACGCCGAGGAGGAAGAGCCCGTTCTGCATCCCGGCGAGGACGAAGAGGGCGGCCAGCGTCGCCCCGAGGATGCCGCCGAGCGAGAGGTACTCCCCCCTCTGGTTCGCCACGTCGGCGGTGAGGCTGGCCGCGCAGCGCTCCTCCTCGACGGCCTCGACCCGCACCTCCACGGACCGGGTCTTCAGAAGCGTGCGGTCCCCCGAGAAGTCCAGCGTGCGCCGGACGACGCCGAGCTCGTCGCCCGGGTCCCACAGGGAGCTCACCTCCGTCTTGCGCCTCACCTTGAGGCCCTGTTCCAGACGCAGCAGGCCTTCGAGGTGCTCGCGGGTGCGCCCCCAGGGCCTTTCGACCTGGCGCACGGCGCGCAGCCGGGCGGGGCCGTAGAGCTTCCAGGCCAGCGAATGGGGCTCTGCGGTCTTCTCCGAAGACAAATCCCACATGGCCCGGCGCACGTCTTGCTCGGGGATGCCGGCGGCGGCGGCCACCTGCACGAGGACCTCGGGGGAGACCGACGGTGCTTCCCCGGGGCCGCGTTCCCACCGGCGGGCGTTCAGTTCGGAGGCCCGGCGGAGGATGATCTCGACCTCTGCCGGCCTCAGGCGTCTTTCGGCGTTCTCCGACATACGGGGAACGATTCTACAGCTTTTAGAGGCGCTGATCCCGCTTAGAGGTAATGGCGAGAATCCGCGGCGTGTCCCTGAGGTAGGACCACCCGGAGAGCAGCGTCAGGACCACCGCGACGAGCATGACCCACCAGCCCAAAGTCGAGACCGCACCCCGCCAGCCGTCGGCCCCGGGGGCGCCGACGAGGAGTATAAACACCGCGATGCTCTGGGCGTTCATCTTGGCCTTGCCCCAGCGGTTGGCGGCTATCACCTCGCCGCCTTCCAGGGCGACCATGCGCAGGCCGGTGACGGCGAACTCCCGGATCACCATGATCGCGGCCATCCACGAGGCCATCGAGCCCTCCCCCACCAGCGCGAAGAACAGCGAGACTATGAGGGCCTTGTCGGCGATGGAGTCCATCAGCTTGCCGAAGCCCGTCACCTCGTTGGAGCGCCGGGCCAGCTCGCCGTCGAGGTAGTCGGTGAAGATGGCGAAGGCGTAGATCGCGACGGCCGCCCACCGCGCCCAGTCGTAGGGCAGATAAAGCATCGCCATCACGGGCAAGACCGCGACCAGCCGCACCAGGGTGAGCTGGTTGGC
>CAXTDD010000028.1:0-11517 GCA_964242955.1 uncultured Rubrobacteraceae bacterium
CCCTGACCACGTTCAGCGTGGGCGTCCCCTCGTTCTTCCTGACGCTGTGGGCGCGCCCCGAACGGCTGGACGCGGACCTGTTGTCGTCCCTGGTGCGCTTCGTCTTTCCCGCCGCCCTCGTCGGCATGCTCATCGGCGTGGGCATCTACGTCGTGGACTACAACGTGGTGCTCGGCAGCCCCCTGACGGAGGACGGCCTCAACGAGAGGGTCAAGCAGGTATACGAGTCCTACACCGGGGTAGCGTTCGGGAGCGAAGGCTACGAGAATATCGTGGCGACCGTCACGGCCCAGGGCAGCCTCTCCGTCTTCGTGTCCTGGATCTCCTGTTTCCTCATCCTGTTTTTGGAGCCCCCCAGCCGCTTCTTTCTCGGCTGGCGCAAGCAGGTGAGCCCGGACAAACGCCCGGCCCTCCTTGCCGCGGGCCTCTTCGTCCTGTTCTTCGTCATATGGTCGGTCCCGCCGCTGGGGTACGCCTTCGGCATCCTGAACAAGCCCCTGTTCATAAACGTGATCATCCTGGTTCTCGTGGTGGTCTGGTTCTTTGTCGTCCGGTCTATCTGGCGGGCGAACCTCTTCGAGCGATTCCTGGGGCTTCAGAAGGCCGGGTAACGCCCCGGCGTCCTCTCCATCGGCATCCCACGAAAACCCGTAGACGATCCGCGACCAAAGGCAGGAAAGACCCAACGCGCCAAGAGACAACGGGCACGCGCCCATCGCCGGTGCGGAGCAGGTACGCCGGTGGAAGGGTTTGGCCTGGCTCCCGGCAAGGTAAGCACCGAAAAAGGTGTTACCGCCCAAAGCGGGCGGTGTAGACTGTCGGGGCGGACCGCGCGGCCGGGTCCACGCAAAGCTCCAGGAAGGGGAGGCGGAAGAGAACGAGCGTTCCGGGCAAGAGGACAAGGGGAGTCAGTTAGCTCGTATCTGTTAGCCAAAAAGCTAATAGCTAAAGGCTAATGGCTAAGTGTGACGACCGAAGGGAGGCCACACGTGGACATCGGTATCTGGGGCATGGGGCGGATGGGGTTCAACATGGTGCGCCGGCTCGAGGACAAGGGGGATCACAGGGTAATAGCCGGCAACCGCTCGACGGGGAAGGTGGACGACGCGGTGGCCACCGGCGCCGAGGGCGCCTACAGCGTCGAGGAGTTCGTCGAGAAGCAGCAGTCGTCGCCGAGGGTATTGTGGTCGATGCTGCCGGCCGGCGAGACGACGATCGAGATGGTGCACCGCTTCGTCGAGCTCGCCGACGAGGGCGACATCATCGTGGACGGGGCGAACTCTTACTTCAGGGACTCCATAGCGCTGGCGCGCGAGGTGAGGGAGGCCGGCCTGAAGTGGCTGGACGCCGGGGTATCGGGCGGCGTGTGGGGCTACGACGTCGGGTACTGCACCATGATCGGGGGCGACGCGGACGCCTTCGAGCACGTCGAGCCGGCCTTCAAGACCCTGGCCCCCGAGAACGGCTACGCGTTCTTGGGCGACGCCGGCGCCGGCCACTTCGCCAAGATGGTCCACAACGGGGTCGAGTACGCGATGCTCCAGTCCTACGCCGAGGGGTTCGAGATCCTGCAGAAGTCCCGCTACGATTACGACCTGCGCGCCCTCTCCAGCCTCTGGAACCAGGGCAGCGTCGTCCGCTCGTGGCTGCTGGAGCTCGCCGAGCTCGCCTTCGAGCAGGACCCGAACCTGGACAGCATCAAGGGCTACGTCGAAGACTCGGGCGAGGGCCGCTGGACGGTGCTCGAAGCCATAGAAGAGGACGTGCCGGCCAACGCCATAGCCGGCTCGCTCTTCGCCCGCTTCGCCTCCCGCCAGGAAGACGCCTTCTCCATGAAGGTCATAGCCGCCCTGCGCGGCCAGTTCGGCGGGCACGCGATCCAGGAGGCCAGCACGAGCTACCCGGAGCAGGAGCCGAAGTGAGTAGGAGGTTTCAGGTTTCAGGTTTCGGGCTTCAGGTAATGGCTCGGGGAGCCGATTATCTGGGATCGGAGGCCGGAGATGCGCGATTTCAGGAAGATCAAGGTTTGGGAGAGGGGGCGCCGGCTGACGCTGGACGTCTACGAGGTCACCGCCGCGTTTCCCAGGGAAGAGATGTACGGGCTTACGAGCCAGATGCGTCGGGCATGCGCCGCGATCCCGGCCAATATCGCCGAGGGCTGTGGCAGGGGAAGCAACGCCGACCTAGCGCGCTTCTTGCAGATGGCCCTGGGTTCCGCCAGCGAACTCGAGAACCATCTATTGCTGGCCCGGGATCTCTGGTTTCTCCAAACATCCGACTACGAACGCTTGTCAGGAGAAGTGACGGAACTCAAGCGAATGCTCACCGCTTTCGTCAAGAGCCTGAAGACCTTCGCCAACAACACCTGAAGCCCGAAACCTTTAACCTGAAGCCTCCTCGAAAGAGGACCGAATGCTGACGGCTGATAGCTTGAGGGACGAACAGCGTCTCCCCCGCACGCCCGAGCCCGGCGTGTTCGTTATCTTCGGGGCTTCGGGGGATCTGACGTCGCGCAAGCTGGTGCCGGCGCTCTACGAGCTCGCCTCGCAGCGGAAGTTGCCGATGGAGTTCGCCATCGTCGGAATGTCGCGCACGGAGATGAGCCACGAGGAGTTCAGGGAGAAGCTGCGCGGGACGCTGGAGGAACACGTTTCGGACGGGATCAGCGACGAGGTCTGGGAGTCTTTTGCGGGCGGCATCTTCTACCTCCCGGGCGACTCCAAGAAGCCGGAGACCTACCAGGAGCTCAAGGGCTTCTTGAAGAAGCTGGACGAGGAGCGGGGGACTCAAGGGAACCGGGCCTTCTACCTCTCGACCTCTCCGTCGCTCGTCTCGGCCATTGTGGAGCGGCTGGGCGCGGCTGGGATGAACGAGGGCGAGGACGGTGGGTGGTCGCGGCTCGTGGTCGAGAAGCCGTTCGGGCGGGATCTCGAGAGCGCCAGGGAGCTCAACGACGAGATCCGGCGCCACTTCGACGAGGCCCAGATCTACCGCATCGACCACTACCTGGGCAAGGAGACGGTCCAGAACATCCTGGCCTTGCGCTTTGCGAACGGGATCTTCGAGCCGATCTGGAACCAGCACTACGTCGACCACGTCCAGATCACGGTCGCCGAAGACATCGGCGTCGGTACCCGCGGCTCCTTCTACGAGGAGGCGGGAGCTTTACGCGACATCGTCCAGAACCACGTGATGCAGGTCCTGTGCCTCACGGCGATGGAGCCGCCAGTAGCTTTTGATGCGGAGTCGCTGCGCGAGGAGAAGGTCAAGGTCTTGAAAGCCGTGCGCCCGATCCCGAAGGACGAGGTGGACGACTACGCCGTCCGCGGCCAGTACACCTCGGGCTGGGTCTGGGGTGAGGAAGTGAAGGGCTACCGCGAGGAGGAGGAAGTAGACCCCGAATCCGTCACGGAGACCTTCGTGGCCTTGCGGCTCTTCGTGGACAACTGGCGGTGGGCCGGGGTGCCGTTCTACCTGAGGGCCGGCAAGAGGATGCCCAAGAAGGCGACGGAGATCGCCATCCAGTTCCACGCCTCGCCCCACACGCCCTTCGCCCTCCAGGACACCGAAGGGTTGGAACCCAACGTCCTCGTCGTCCGCGTCCAGCCCGAAGAGGGCGTCTCGCTCAAGATCGGGGCCAAGGTCCCCGGCCAGGGTTTCGAGGTGAGTTCCGTCAACATGGACCTCCTCTACGGCACGGCGTTCCTGGAGGAGGCGCCGGACGCCTACCAGCGGCTCCTGCTAGACCTCATGCTCGGCGACCCGACGCTCTTTATACGGGCCGACGAGACCGAGAGGGCCTGGGGCATCCTGGAGCCCGTGATGCGCCACTGGGCCGATGAGAAGGACGTCGAGTTCTACCCGGCCGGAACCTGGGGGCCAGAGGAGGCCGGCGGGCTTCTGGGCCAGGACGGACGGGATTGGAGGAGGCCGTGAAGAGGCTTCAGGTTTCAGGTTTGAGGTTTCAGAAAAGGAAGACGGCTGGTGGTACTTCGGCCGGCTTCGTATTCGTGGGTTGGGGCGGGCGATGATCGGGGAGACCAGGGAGTCGCCGGGTGGTGGTCCTATGAGCGTCGCGCAGATAGAGCACGAGTTGGGGAAGCTGCGCGCTAATGAGGATGGTACGTTGGCGCTGCGCTCCAGCGTGCTGAACTTGATCGTGGTTACCGACGAGGAGTCGGCCGCGGATGTTACGCGATCGGTCTCGAATCTGGCCGGGCGTTACCCGGCGCGGGCCATCGTCCTGATCTCCGACCCGGATGATCCGAATCCAAACGTGGACGCCCAGCTCTCCGCGTTCTGCAACGTAAGGGGCGGGGGCGGGGCCCAGGTCTGCGCCGAGCAGGTAACCATCCACGCCGAGGGGCCGCCCGCCAGCCACCTGGAGAGTCTGGCCGGGCCGCTCCTGATCCCGGACCTCCCCGTCTTTCTCTGGTATCCGGGCGCCTTCTCGCCCCACTCGCCGGAGTTCGCCGCCATGGCGGCCCTGGCCGACCGCGTCATCGTGGACTCGGCCGCCAGGGAGGACAAGGAGGGCTCCCTCAGGGAGATCGCCGCCCTGATCCCGGGCGGAGGGATGCCGGCCGTGGGCGACCTGCAGTGGGTTGGCCTCTCGCCCTGGCGCTCCCTCCTGGCCGACGCCTTCGGCTCCCCCGAACGCGCCGCCGACCTCGAAAAGATAGAGGCCGTCGAGGTCCTCTACGCCCCCGGCGGCGAGTGCCGCGCCCTGCTCCTCGTCGGCTGGCTCGCCTCTTCTCTGGGCTGGACCGTTCTCAACACCACCACGCAAGGAGACCACCGCAGCGTAATGTTCGCCGGCCCGTCCGGGAACGTCTCGGTAGAGCTCTCGCCCGACTCGCCCGACGCGCGGCTCAGGCGCGTGCGGGTCCGCGCCCAGGATCACAGCTTCCAGGTCTCGCGCCACCGGGAGCGGGCCGAGATCATGACCACCGTTATGCGCGGCGAGGACCTCGTCGCCGAACGCACCGTCCACCTCGGCTCCTTCGACCTCGGCGTCCTCGTCGGCGAGGAACTCCAGTTCCGCGGTCGCGACGAGGCCTACGAAGCCGCCCTCCGCGCCGCCGTCGAGATCCTCGACCTGTGAGCGTCCAGATCTTCGACGGCCCGGAGCAGCTCGCCGAAGCCGCCGCCCGCGCCTTCGCGGAGAGGGCGGCGGAAGCCATAGCCGGGCGCGGACGCTTCGCCGTCGCGCTCGCCGGCGGCTCCACCCCTGAGGCGACCTACTCTGTCCTGGCCCGCGACTACGCGGAGGTCGTAGACTGGCCCAACGTCCACGTCTTCTTCGGCGACGAGCGATCCGTCCCGCCGGACCACGAGGACTCCAACTACCGCACGGCGAAAGAGGCGCTCCTCGACCGCGTCCCCGTAGGCTCCGCCCACCCGATGCGCGGCGAGCTGCCCCCAGAAGAGGCCGCCGCCGCGTACGAAGAGGGGCTGCGGCAGTTCTTCGGCGAAGAGCCCCCGGCCTTCGACCTCATCATGCTCGGCATCGGCGGTGACGGCCACACCGCGAGCCTCTTCCCCGAGACCTCCGCGCTCGAGGTGACCGACCGCCTGGTCGTCGCGAACCCGGTCCTCAAGCTCGACACAACCCGCATCACGCTCACCGCGCCGGTCCTAAACGCCGCGCGCGCCGTCTTCTTCCTCGTCGCCGGGGAGGACAAGGCCGAGGCGCTCAAGGAGATCCTGGTCGGCGACCCCGACCCGCGCGCGTATCCGGCCAGCCTCGTCCAACCTCCGGGCGGTCCGACCTGGATGGTGGACCGGGCGGCGGCTGGCCTGCTGAACTCTGCTTAGAAGAACCGCTTGAGTAGCCCGATGGCGCCCTGCTTCCACGGGACGCGGTGGGAGACGCCCGAGGCGTTCTCGAACTGCTTGAGGTTGTCCAGGTACCAGCGGAAGTTGCGGAGCAGGGCCTCTTTGTTGGAGAACTTGGGGGCGTAGTCCAGCTGGCGTTCGGCCTTCTCGATGGAGACGAAGGAGTCTTTGGAGGCGGTCTCGTAGACCCACCTGTAGAGGGGGGAGACGCCGAGGCGGTCGAGGACGCGGAGGCCTATGATGGCGGGTGTTGCGGGGAAGCCCCGGATCTTCTTCCCGTGCCCGGCGTAGTCGAGGACGACCTGGTAGTCCTCCTTCATCGTGGTGAACTCGCGGGCCCCGATGTTGAAGGTGTCGTTTACCCGCTCTTCAGGGAGGGTCATCGAGAGGGAGATGGCGTCGCAGAGGTCCTCGACGTCGAGGAGCTGGTAGCGGTTGTTGCCCGAGCCGATCATGGGGAAGTCGTGCCCGGTGTGCGCCCAATCGTAGAGCAGCGCGAAGACCCCGAGCCGCTCGGGTCCCACGAAGGACTTCGGACGTATGATCGGCACCGTCAGGCCTTTGGCACGGTACTCCAGGCAGACCATCTCGGCCTGGATCTTGGCCTGCCCGTAAGGCCCGACACCCTCCAGCTTGTCCGTCTCGTACAGCGGGTGATGGTCCGGTATCCCGTAGACGGCCGTCGAGGAAACGTGGACGAAGCGCCTGACACCGTGGCGTAAGGAAGCGTCCAGGATGTTGCGCGTGCCCTCGACGTCGGTGGTGTAGATGTCTTCGGCCGGGTAGAGGGGCAGGGCCGCCGCCGTATGGACCACGAAGTCCACCCCTTCCACGGCGCGGTCCACGAAGGCCTTGTCGCGGATGTCGCCGGTGAGCTCTTGTACCTGGCCGCGTTCGGGGTAGTCGAAGGGTTCGAGGTCCAGGGAGGCGACCTCGTAGCCGCGCGAGAGGAGGTGCCTTGCGAGGTTGATCCCGAGGAACCCGGCCCCGCCGGTGATGAGAACCTTGCCTTGTCTGTCCATGCGAAGACTTCTCCTTCGGATAAAGGGCGGAGCGGACCGCGCCGCCCCCTCAAACGGCGCGCATTGTAGCACGCGCCGTCCCCGCCTTCGGCCGGCACTGACGGCGGAAGCGACGACGGATACGGTGCTCTTCGGGAACGTGTTGTAAAAATACGGTTCACGGTTCCGATGACCAGGGGCTTTTGAGCTAAGGTTGGTCCGTACGCGCGAGGGAGGCATCCACTGTCCAACGCAGGAAGAGAACCGGGAGGGGGCGCGGGCCGGCTATGGCCGCTCTTCGTCGGGCTGCCCCTCATAGCGTTCCTCGCCGTGGCCGCCATCGTGTTCTCCGGCGGTGGAGAGGGGCCTGCTTCCTCGTCGGGAGATGAGCCACGGAGATCGGGCGAAAAGCAGAGCGCGGAGCTCGGCACGCCGGCGCTCGGGTCGGCGGACGCGCCGGTGGTCCTGACCGAATACTCGGACTATCAGTGACCGTACTGCGGAAAGTTTGCCCGTGAGGTGAGCCCGAAACTGCAGGAAAAGTACGTGGAGGACGGGACGCTGAGGATCGAGTGGAAAGACTTCCCCTACCAGGGCCAGGAGTCTTTGGATGCCGCGGTGGCCGCCAGGGCCGCCCAGGCGCAGGGAGGGTTCTGGGAGTACCACGACCTCGTCTACGAGAACCAGTCCTCCGGCAACAGCGGCGGCTACGACCGGGAGGGCCTCGCCGCCCTCGCCGGGGAGGCCGGGCTCGACGTGGAGAAGTTCGAGAAGGACCTTGAGAGCGCCAGGTACGAGAGCGTGGTGCAGGCGGATTTCCAGGAGGGGCAGGGGCTTGGGATCAGCGGCACGCCCACGTTCATGGTCAACGACGAGTTGATCGTCGGCCTGCAACCGCTGGAGACCTTCGAGCAAGTCATAGAGGAGGCCGAGAGGGAGGCCGAGGGTGGTTGAGGTCTCGTTTCTGGCCTCCTTCCTGGGCGGGCTGCTCTCGCTCCTGAGCCCGTGCAGCGCGCTGCTGTTGCCGGCGTTCTTCGCCTACGCTTTCCAGTCCCGCTTCGAGCTCGTGTGGAGGACCGCCGTCTTCTACCTGGGGCTCACGGCGACGCTCGTGCCGCTGGGTATGGGGCTCGCGGCCGTCAGCCGGCTGGTATACGGGTACAGGGGGACCTTGATCCTAGTCTCGGGACTCGTCATCATCGGCCTCGGCATCCTGCAGATAGCGGGCCGCGGCTTCTCCTTCGTCCCAACGCGGTTCGGCGGCGTCCGCGGCGACTCCGTGGTGGCGACCTTCGCCCTGGGCGCCGTCTACGGCTTCGCCGGCTTCTGCTCCGGTCCCATACTCGGCGCCGTCCTGACCGTCGCCGCCTCCTCCGGTTCGCCCCTCTACGGCGCGGGCCTGCTGGCGATCTACGCCGCCGGGATGGCCGCGCCCCTCTTTCTGATGGCGCTGCTGTGGGACCGCTTCGAGCTCGGGCGCCGGCGCTGGCTGAGGGGGCGGGAGATCCCACTTCCAGGCGGCGTGCGCGTCCACTCGACGAACCTCGTCTCCGGCATCATGTTCATCCTGCTCGGCACGAGCTTCATAGTTTTTCAGGGAACCTCTGCCCTCGAAGGCTTCTACGCGGCCAACGGCGCTACCGACCTCGCCTTCGCCGCCGAGCGCTGGGTGAACGCCCTCGCCGAGAGCGCGCCCGTCGCGGTGGCGCTGGCCGTGCTCGCCGTCCTCTTCGCCGGCTTCGTGGTGTACAAGATCTCGCGCCGTCTGCCCCGCCGGGACAGGAAGCGCCCGGTCGACCACGAGGGTTAGGAGAGTTGGACCTGCTCGTGCCGGGCCGGTTCGAAGACCCGGTCACGGCCTACGGTTACGTCAGGGCCATCTTCGAGCAGGTCGCGGCAGGGGAGAGGCCGCCGACCGTCTCGATCACACCGTCGACCCGCCACGTCGGCGTCACCCGCCGCGACACGTTCCGAACCGGCTTCGCGGAAGCAGTAAAGGCCGCGAACGGCGATGGCTACCCGGTCCTCGTCAGGGGCTCCGGCGGGGGCGCCACCGCCGCCGACACGGGCACCTTCGGCTTCTCCATCATCCGCCCGTCGAGCCCACGAGAGGGGCGGCGCGGCATCCACGACCGCTACGACGAGGCGGCGGATCTGGTCCTCGCCGCGTTCTCGCGGGTGGGATTGCACGGTGCAGAGGTGGGAGAGGTCAGGGACGAGTTCTGCCCCGGCGACCACAGCATCCGCCTCGGCGGTTGGCGGGACGGCATGAAGCTCGTCGGCATCGCCCAGCGGGTCACTGCCCGCGCTACGAGCGTCGGTGGAATAGTTCTGGTCGAAGGAGAGAAGGAACTCGCCCGCGTGCTGGAGAAGGTCTACGGCGCCATGCAACTGCCCTTCCGTCGCGGAAGCGTCGGCAGCGCCCGTCGCGCCGGCAACGGCGCCTCCGTCGAAGACTTTACGGAAGCCTTCGCCGCCGAGGCCGAGTCCCGCTACGGCGCCACACGCGTCCCGCTGGACGCAGCTACGCTCGCGCTGGCCCGGGAGGGCGGGTCCGCCCACCTGGTCTGATCCCACCCCGGCGACCCGGATGCCGCCTGGTATCCACGAAACCTCGTCTTTATGTGTGGGCTCTGTCGGCATCTTGATACTGCTGGCGAACTCGGTTCGGCCCATAAATCGTGGCCGTGTGACGCCGATTGTGCGCCTCGATGTCGACCTTGTGGGCCGATTCTAGGCCCGGATGGTCGCCGATAAGACCGTACTCGGCTCACTTCTGAATTCGCCAGCAGTATCAAGAGATGGGATGAGAAGGTCCGGTAGCAGACTCTCGTCGAGTTTGCGATGAGGAGTATCGTGTAACCGAGACGCGGACCCGCGCAAAAGGAGGATAAGACCATGCCGTCCCAGCTCGACGTCACAGTGGGCATCGACCTTGGCGATCGCCACAGCCACCTGTGCCTCCTCGACACCGAAAGCGGCGAAGTCATCGAGGAGGGCCGCATCCCGACCACCCCTGGCGGCTTCGAGCGCCGGTTCTCCGGCCGCGAGCGGATGCGCATCGCCATCGAGGCGGGCACGCATTCGCCGTGGGTGAGTCGTCTGCTCGAAGGATGCGGCCACGAGGTTTTGGTGGCCAACGCGAGGAAGCTCAGGCTCATCCATGCGGGGGGCAAGAAGAGCGACAGGCTCGACGCCGAGAACCTGGCGCGTCTCGCGAGGCTCGACCCCCGCCTGCTCTCGCCGATCGAGCACCGCGGCGAGGCGTCGCAGGCGCACGTCGCGTTGGTCCGCTCGCGCGACGTCCTGATCGGGACGAGGACAAAGCTGGTCAACCACGTGCGTGGCACGGTCAAGTCCTTCGGAACCCGCTTGCCCGGATGCTCGGCCAAGAGCTTCCACGCCAAGGTCCGGGACCACCTGCCGGAGGCGCTGGTCCCCGCGCTTGAGCCCGTGCTCGAGATCATCGGCTCTCTCAACGAACGCATCCGCGAGTACGATCGCAAGCTGGAGGCGATCTCGCGGGATTCCTACCCCGAGACGGCGCTCTTGCGGCAGGT
Organism: uncultured Rubrobacteraceae bacterium; assembly: GCA_964242955.1. Classification (GTDB taxonomy): domain Bacteria; phylum Actinomycetota; class Rubrobacteria; order Rubrobacterales; family Rubrobacteraceae; genus Rubrobacter_D. Next base: position 10,400 of record CAXTDD010000028.1, read on the forward strand.
GCGAGGGGTCGGTCCGCTGACCGCGCTTGTCTTCGTGCTGACCCTGGAGGAGCCCACCAGGTTCGAGACCAGCCGCGCGGTGGGGCCTACGTCGGGCTCACCCCCGGCACCCACCAGTCGGGGGACTCCGACCCGCAGAAGCGGATCTCCAGGCGAGGGGACGAGACGTTGAGGAGGCTCCTGGTCAGCTGCGCCCACCACGTGCTCGGCCCCTTCGGCGAAGATTCGGACCTCAGGCGCCACGGCCTGAAGATAGCCGAGCGCGGCGGCAAGAACGCCAAGAAACGCGCGGTGGTGGCGGTGGCAAGGAAGCTCTCGGTGGTGCTGCACCGCCTCTGGGTCACCGGGGAGGTCTACGAGCCGCTCTACAACGCGCGCAAGGCGCAGGCCGGGGCCGCGTGAAGCTCGGCGCAGGACCGATGAAGGGAGGGAGGCCCCAGTAGCGAACAGGCGGGCAGTGGCCTACGGCCCCCGATCGCCCCGGGTCCGGTGACTGCGTTGTCGGCATTGGCCCCCTTTGTGGGAGACCGACCAAGAGATTGCAGCACCGTTCCCTGGACGAACCCCTTCATGCAACCGGCCCGCCGAGACGGCGCCGAAGAGATTGCGAATGGAAGCGCGGCGACGGGAAGCCGAGACTCTGCGCAGCAACTGCGACCTTGACAAACCGCACCTTCTCATGGAATGCCGACAGAGCCCGCTATTGTTGGCTTAGTTTGTTCCAATGGCAAGGGCGAAGCCCTCCCGGCCCCCGTGGGCATCATCCAGGTTACGCTCCCGGGCGACGCAAACAAGATAGGGAGGTCTGTGCTCGTCTGTACCCCCGACGCCCGCGAGATCGCCGACGCCCCCCGAAGGATCGGAGGCGCCCGGTAAAGAACAGGGAAGGCGGGGGAGCCCTCTGGATGACGAGGGACGCCCATCGTCACCCAACCTCGGAGGATTCGCTCCCCGCACCCCGGAGGACCGCTGCGACGCCATGCCCGCCGCTCGCCCATTTTCCGCCCCGGCCCTTGACGCCTCCGAACTCGGGGTGTATGGTTGCATTAGCAAGACGAGACGTTACGTCTCGTTAGGTAAGAGAAGCGGCAGAGGAGGAAAGACGGATGGGGAAACCA
>CAXTDD010000029.1:0-11460 GCA_964242955.1 uncultured Rubrobacteraceae bacterium
CTTTATTACTGTCCATAGTCCGCCTCCGGGGGGGGGGGGGGGCGGGGGGCCCCCCCCCCCCCCCCCCCCCTTCCAGTAGACCGAAACTCAGCTACAGCGACTCCAAGGCTAAGTGCTAACTGCTAAGAGCCAATGGCTAACAACTCAAGCCTCCAGGTTCGTCATCACGTGCTTTATGCGGGTGTAGTCTTCGAGGCCGTACATCGAGAGGTCCTTGCCGTGGCCGGAGTGCTTGAAGCCGCCGTGGGGCATCTCGGCGACGAGGGGGATGTGCGTGTTGATCCAGACGCACCCGAAATCGAGCCTGCGGCTGACCCGCATGGCCCGGCCGTGGTCCCTGGTGAAAACGCTGGAGGCGAGGCCGTAGCGGACGCCGTTGGCCCAGCGGACCGCCTCGTCCTCATCCGAGAAGTGCTGGACGGTGATTACGGGGCCGAAGATCTCATTCTGGGAGGCCTCGTCGTCCTGGCGCAACCCGCTGACGACGGTGGGGGAGTAGAAGAAGCCCCGCTCCCCGAACCTTTCGCCGCCGGTGACGACCTCGGCGTGGCCGGGGAGCCTGTCGACCATGCCGGTGACGTGGTCGAGCTGGTTGGCGTTGTTGAGCGGGCCGTAGTCGGGATCGGAGCCGTTGGGAGTGCCCGTTGTGGTGTTCTTGGCTTGCTCGGTGAGGGCGGCGACGAAGTCGTCGTGGACGCCGGGGGCCGCGAGGACTCGGGTCGCGGCGGTGCAGTCCTGGCCGGCGTTGAAGTAGCCGGCGCCTGCTATGGCCTCGGCCGCCGCTTCCACGTCGGCGTCGTCGAAGACTATGACGGGGGCTTTACCGCCGAGCTCGAGGTGGGTTCGCTTGAGGTCGTGGGCGGCGGCTTCGGCCACCTGCATCCCGGCGCGGATGGAGCCCGTGATGGAGACCATCTGGGGGGTCGGGTGCTCGACGAGGGCGCGGCCGGCGTCGCGGTCGCCGCAGATCACGTTGAAGACGCCGGGGGGTAGGAACTCCGAGGCGATCTCGGCCATCATCACGGTCGTTATGGGGGTGGTGTCGGAAGGCTTTATGACGACGGCGTTGCCGGCGGCGATGGCGGGGGCGAACTTCCAGACCGCCATCATCATCGGGTAGTTCCACGGTGTGATCTGGCCGATGACCCCGACCGGCTCGCGCCGGATAAAGGAGGTGTAGCCTTCGAGGTACTCGCCGCCGGACTTGCCTTCCAGGACTCGGGCTGCGCCGGCGAAAAAGCGGATCTGGTCCACCATCGCCGGGATCTCCTCCTCCATCGTCAGCCCGTGGGGCTTGCCCGTGTTCTCGGACTCGGCCCGCACGATCTCCTCGGCCCGCTCCTCGAAGGCGTCCGCGAGCCTGAGCAGCGCGAGCTGCCTCTCCGAAGGGGTCGTGTCGCGCCACGTCTCGAAGGCTTTCTCGGCGGCCTCGTAGGCCCGGTCCACGTCCTCCTTGCCGGAGGCCGGCGCCTGGGCGAAGACCTCGCCAGTGGACGGGTTGATCAGGTCGTACGTGCGGCCCTCGACCGGGTCTGCTTGCTCCCCGCTGACGAAGTTCTTGATCGTCCTCGTGTCCGTCATCCCTGTTCCTTTCCGTCGGTTTGCGCGTTCTTCACGATGATGGTGCCTGGACGCGGCAGTGGCCGTCGCCGCCCTGGGGCACGTCGAGGGCCGGGTTGCGGTCGAAGAAGCCGACCGGCTTGAGCCAGAACGAGACCACGTCCATCGGCATGACGGGCCAGTCCTCGGGGCGGGTTATGTGGTGCAGCCCGAAGACGTACCACAGGACGACGTCGGTGTCCCGGATGGGCCGGTCCTGCGCGGTCCACCGTGCGAGGCCCGTATCCTTCTCGCTCTGGTTGACGAACTCCCCGCAGGGCCAGCGCTCGTCCTCCCGGTACGGCGTTACCCAGAGGGTGTGCCCTACGACGCCCGCCCGCTTGAGCACGGGGCTGGTCGGGTCGAGCATCGCCGGAAAACAGCCGCCGGGGACGAGCTTGTACCCGACGGGCGTGCCGAGCCCGTTCTCCACCCCGTCGTTGACGACCTTCCAGGACTTCTGGGTGTGCCAGTCGTAGTCCTGCCTGCCCTCCGACTCCGTCCGCAGCGGCGTGTTGCGCTGCACGAGGGCCAGCCCGTGCGGGTTCTCGGGACCGATGGGGAGGGCCTCGGACTGGGAGGCGTAGACGGTGTTCTTCTCGCCGTCCACGTCGAGGTCGAGGCGGGCTACGAGGAAGTGCTGGTGGTGGGGGGCGTAGGTGCGCTCGTCCACGAGGGAGCCGTAGGGCGGTTGCTCGCCATCGAAGGCCGTCGTTACCATGATGCCGGTCGCGCGGACCTCGCACTCGACGTTGCCGTCCTGGTAGAAGCGCCAGTAGGTGATGTACTCGTAGTTGGCGACGGTCGCGTGGAAGGAGACCACCAGCCGCCTGGCGCGCCGGACCTCCGCACCCGCCCTCTCGTCGACGTGCTTCCAGAGGACGGCGTCGTCCTCCTCGTGGATGCAGACGGCGTTCCTTATGGTGTAGGGTTCGCCCTTCGAGTCGTGCAGGGTGGCGTCTATGTACCGGATCTCCCCGAGGCAATCGCACCCGAGCTCCAGCGACGTCGTCATGAACCCGAGCCCCCACTCGCCCACGTCGAACGCCGTGCGCCTGAAGTGCTCCGGGGACGGGTCTCGGTAGGGCACGACCATCTCCGCGAACGACATCCGGTGCGCCACGGGCCTGGTCCGGCCGCCGTCCTCGTACCCGACCGTGTGCAGGACGAGCCCCTCGCGGTAGTTGAACCCGACGCGCATCGACCACTTCTGCCACCGGAGTTCGTTGCCCTTCAGAGAGAACGAGACGCCCCCGGGCTGCGAGATCTCAAGCGGCCTCAAGTCCTCGCGCTGCCGCAACCCGGGGACGTGCTTCGGCGCGTACTCGCCCATGACCCCGGGCCTCTCGACCGCGAAGTTGTCTTCGATCTCCAGAAGCTCCGCCCGGTTCAAGTCCACGACGAGCTTGAGGCCGTTCACGGGATTAGCGTAGGGGTTCGAGTCCTCGGCGTCTCGGTACCAGATGTCGGTCCAGCCGACCCGCCGGCCCCTGTACTTCTCCGCTATAAGCGACCCGCCGTAGGCCCACACGTCGAAGAGCACCCTGTCCATATCCGTGACGCCGCGCGCGGCGAGCGCCTCGACAACCTTTGGATCGTCGCGCAGGGCGGCGTCGCACTCGTGGAACTCGTCGACGGTTATGTTCGGCTGCTCGCCCGGGCGATGCTCCCAGGAGAGGACCCGCCCTTCGTCGAGGGAGACGACGCCCTTGTACGCCTGCCCGTCCTCTTGGTTCCAACAGACGACGAGCGCCTCGCGGGGGGCCGGCGTGTCGTGCGAATGGGCGGCGAGCGCCTGTTTGGAAGGCTCCTTCAACTCTATGGAGGCGAAGCGCCAGCCTTCGTCCAGCCCCTGCTCACGGCGGAGGATCTCCGCCGCCCGGCGGAACTCGTCGGCGTCGAGCGGGTCGAGCGGGTGGCGGGTGGCGGTTTCGTGGTTCTCGGGCATCTAGAAGGGCTCCTCGTTATCCGGTGGCTCGCCGTTGCAGGTCGTCGAGCACCTGCGTCGCGCAGTTGCGGCCGGGGGCGCCGAAGACCGCGCCGCCGGGCCAGGTTCCGGCGCCGCAGAGGTAGAGGTTCTCGACGGGCGTGCGGTAGCCGCCGTAGCCGGGGACGGGGCGGCCGGCGAACATCCGGTCCGGCAGGATCTCCCCGTGAAAGATATTCCCGCCCGTTATCCCGATCCTGGCCTCTATGTCCGGCGGCCCCAGAACCTCTATGCCCTCGACCGCGTCCGGCAGGTTCGGCGCGTACTCCCCGAGCGTCCGGACGATGTTCGCCCCGATGGGCTCCCGCCGCTCCTCCCAGGTCCCCTCGGCCAGCCGGTACGGCGCGTACTGGCAGAACAGGCTCATCGTGTGCTTGCCCGGCGGGGCGAGCCCGTCTTCGGTCGCGCTCTGGATGTAGCCGTCTATGAACGGGTTCGTGGAGGGCTCGCCCCGCTCGCACTCCTCCCACGCGGCTTGTAGTGAATCTACAGACGGGTTTACAACGATACCGCCCGTGTGCTGGGGACCCACTTCTTTGCCTGGAAAGGCCGTGAAGTCCGGCAGCTCGCCGAGGGCCAGCAGCACCTTCACGACCGAGCCCTCGACGCGGATGTCCTTCACGCCCTCGACGAGGTCGTCCGGCAGATGCTTCTCCCCGACCATCCCAAGGTACGTGCGGTGCGGGTCGGCGCCCGAGAGCACGACGTCGGCCTCGAAGGAGCGGCCGTCCCGCAGATGCACGCCCCTTGCGGCGCCCTCGCGGATGTCCACTTCGGCGACCTCGGCGTCCGTGAGGATCCCGGCCCCGTGCTCCACCGCAGAAGAAGCGATGGCTTGCGAGACGGCGCCCATGCCGCCTCGGACGTAGCCCCAGGCGCCCTGGTGGCCCCCGATCTTGCCCATGATGTGGTGGTACTTGACGTAGGCGGTCCCCGGCGTGCGGGGACCCGCGTTCGTCCCGATCACACCACCCACGCACAGCACCGCTTTGAGCTCCTCGGACTCGAAGTACTCGTCGAGGACCCCGGCCACGCTCTTCTTCGTGAGCGTCTGCCAGTCTTTCTCACCGTCCGGTCCTTCAAAGGCGCGCTCGATGTCCTCCGCGCTGGGGGTCGGTCCGTCTAGAAGGGGCTTCATCCTGGCGATGATGCGGTCCCACATCGCCCAGTAGGCATCGTAGGCAGCGACATTTTTTTTGGAGAACCTGGCGATCTGCTCGGCGGTCTTCGCACCGTCGAGGTAGGAGATCATGCACCGGCCATCCGCGAAGGGGGCGAAGTACTGGGGGTCGAGCGGGCGTACGTCGTAGCCGTGACGGACGAGTTCAAGGTCCCGGATCACCTCGGGCAACAGCAACTGGCAGACGTAAGAGCAGGTCGAGATCCTGTACCCAGGCCACGGCTCTTCCGTGACCGTCGCCCCACCGACGATCCCGCGCCGCTCCAACACCAGGACCTTCTTGCCGGCCTTCGCCAGGTACGCGGCCGAGATCAGGCCATTGTGCCCAGACCCGATCACGACGGCATCGTAACGGACAATTCTCCGCTCAGGCAAGCCTGTACCCCTCGAACTCTTCCCGGGCCAGCTTCATCAGGTATTCGGGGCCGGTTCCGAGGACCTGAATGCTTCTAAAGAAACGGAAGCCGACCTTCTCGTACGCGCGTATCGCGGCGGTGTTCTCCGGCTCCGGCCCGATCACGCAAACCGCCGTCCCGGGGTCCGAGAAGACCTCTTGGGCGAGGAAGCGCTGGATGATCTTCGGACCGAGTCCCCGGTAGAGGTAGCCGGCCTCCCCGATAAACAGGTCGACGCCCGCCGAGTCCCCCACGTCAACCAGGCCCGCGTACTCTTCGTCGTGGGAGATCGGGTAGGACTGGATGTAGCCGATCGGTTTTTCTTCGTGCAGGATCACGAACGGCTTCACCGCCTCCCGGCCTCCGATGCGGGGAACGTACTTCTCTTCGAGTTGCTGGTAGGAGATCTCACCGACGTACCACCAGCGGGACATGTGCGGGGCGTTGGCCCAACGGTGCATGAGACCGAGGTCGTCTGACCGTAGTCCTCTGAAAGAGACCCCGCCGGGGTCCATTCCGCCGGTTTCGTCCGGCATCCCGTCCGGCTCGGCTAGTAGCGGCAACGCTCGACCGCCTTGTGGAGCTTCGCCCTCGCGTCCTCGCGCAGCACGGGTCCGTGGGCCATGATGGTGGTCGAGAAGTCCTGTGCGAGCAGTTTCTGTGCCGAGCGTTTCGCCAGAAACGGGTCCGTGCAGAGCGCCTTTCGGACCCCGACGCGTATCTTCAGCGGCAGGCACCCGAAGGCGTCGGCGGTGAAGAGCAGGCCGTCGGGGTCGCGCAGGAGCGAGGCGTGCCCGAGGGTGTGGCCCGCCGTGGAGATTATCCTGAAACCCGAGACGAGGTCTCCCTCGCGCAGCACCTTGCCGACGGGGACGCCCGGCCCTTGTGCGTCGCCGACCATGCGGCGGAAGAACGCGTTGCTCGGCGGGTCCATGCTCCGCCGACCCGAGATCACCTCTGCCTCGAGCGCCGTCGCCCCGACCTCGGCATGCGGCGCCCACTCCAGGAGGCCTTTCAGCCCGCCCGTGTGGTCGTCGTGGTGATGGGTGATGAAGATGCGTTTGAGGTCTTCCGGTCCCGATCCGAGCGCGGAGAGCGCGTTCTTTATGCGGTCCACGCTGCTTTGTACCCCGGTGTCCACGAGCGTCCAGCCATCGTCGTTGTTCAGGAGGAGTACGTTGATCGCGTTCTTCAATCCTATCGCGTCCACCCGGTAGACGCCGGGCGCTATCATCTCTGGTGCGGCCACGCTACATCGCCCTCCTGCCCGGGTCGTCGTCCGGTCCGTACGGGTACCACCACTCCTTCTTCTCGACCCTCGGGTCGATGTGGACGTGCTTGGATTCCTGAAAAGCTTCGAGTCCCTCGCGGCCGAGCTCGCGGCCGATGCCGCTGCCGCCGTAGCCGCCGAAGGGGGCGGCGTCGTTGTCCGTGAGGGGGTCGTTGATCCAGACGGTCCCGGCCCGTATCCCCCGCGCGCACTTGAGCATCTTCTCGAAGTCCCGCGTGTACACGTTTGCCCCGAGCCCGAACGGCACGGAGTTCGCGAGCTCTATGGCCTCGTCCAGCGAACCGACCTCGACCACGGGCACCACGGGCCCGAAGGTCTCCTCGCTCAGGACCTTCATGGAGTGCTCGACGCCGGTCATCACGGTCGGCTTGTAGAAGAAGCCCCGGTCCCCGTAACGCTCGCCGCCGGTGACGAGCTTCGCGCCCCCTTCCAGCGCCTGGCCGACGTGGTCCTCGACCTTCTGGCGGCCCTTGGCGTTGATCATGGGCCCCACGTCCGTCCACTCGTCCATCGGGTCGCCGACGTTCAGCGACTCCACGAAACTCCTAGACGCCTCGACGAAGTCGCTCGCCACCTTCTTGTCCACGTAGAAGCGCTCCGAAGAGGTGCAGACCTGCCCGGCGTTGAGGCAGGCGGCCCACACGGCGCCCTGGGCGGCTATCTCCACGTCGACGTCGTCGCAGACGATGAACGGGTCCTTGCCGCCGAGCTCCAGGTTCGCCCGCATCACGCGCTCGGCCGCCACGACGCCGACCTTCCTTCCCGTCGCCTGGCTCCCTGTGAAGGCCACCATGTCCACGCCGGGGTGCCGGATCAGGGCATCCCCGACCTCTCCCGCCCCGTAGACCGCCTGGAAGAGCCCCTCGGGCAGCCCCTCCATGAGCTCCATCATGCGCCGGGTCCCCAGCGGCGTCTCCTCGGACGGCTTCAGGATGACGGCGTTCCCGGCGGCCAGGGCCGGGGCGACCTTCCAGGCGGCCAGCAAGAGCGGGTAGTTCCAGGGCACGATGCAGGCGACGGTGCCGACAGGCTCCTTTATGACCATCGCGAGCTGCTGGGGCTCGATGGGGGCCGGGAGGTAGCCGACGGAGTCGCGCGCGATCTCCCCGTAGTAGTCGAAGCAGGCCGCCGTCCACGTGACCTCGTCGCGGTTTTCTATGAACGGCTTGCCGCCCTCCCCGGTCATGATCCCCGCTAGTTCATCCGCATGACCCCGAAGGTTCGCCGAGATCTCGTGAAAGACCTCGGCCCGATCCAACCCCGCGAACCCGCGCCACTCCTCGAACCCCGAACGGGCCTTTTCGGCGATCCGGTCGAGCTCTTCACGGCCCGTAGTCGGGATCTCCTCGATGCTCTCCTCCGTCGCCGGGTTGACGACGGACAGGCGCCCATTTTCGCTCATGTCTCCTCCTTTACCTCTCGTAGACCACAAAGGACGTGGCGTGGCCCACCGCATCGTACAGCGAGCGGGCCGGGGCGTTGTACTGTTGAGTGTGCCAGTAGACGCGGTCGGAGCCGCGCCGGTCGGCCTCGGCGTAGACGCCTTCGATCAACTGCCGTCCCGCCCCGGAACCGCGTCCCTCGCGCGAGACGAACAGGTCCTCCAGGTAGCAGTAGGTCCCGGTCGTCCAGGTCGACGGGTGGAACACGAGATGCGCCAGCCCGACGAGTTCGCCGGTGTCGTTTTCCGCCACCAGGCCGGAGAGCCCGTCCAAGCCGTCGCAGAGCCGGCTGAAGGTGGTTTGTGTGACGCTGTCCGTGGGCGTGTTGCGGTAGAAATCGTTGTAGCCGCGCCAGAGGGGGAGCCAGGCTTCGCGGTCTTGGGGGTCGATGGGGCGGACGGTGGTCAACGGCGCTCCCTGGGGGATGGCACGCAGAGCACGGGGACCTCGGAGAAGTGGAGCAGCTTGTGCGGGGTCGAGCCGAGGATGGCGCTGCGGAACGGGCCTTCGCCGTAGGTGCCGACCACGATCAGGCGCGTATCGCGCCCGCGGGCCGTGGTCTCCAGCGCCACCGGCGGCCTCTCGTGGACGAGCAGGGTCTCCACCTCGACACCTGCTGTCCGGGCCGCCTCCCTAGCCTCCGAGAAGGCTCTGTCGGCGATCTCGTCCAGGGCGCGGCGGTGTTCGCGGAACTCCTCGCCCGCCGAACGCCCCGGTGGCTCGTCGGCAAAGACGACCACCAGACGGTCCCCGAACGCTTCCGCCTGGCCGACGGCGGTTTCGAGCGCCGCCCTCGCGGAGCGGGAGCCGTCGAAGCCAAGAACTATGTCCGACATCTAGTCGTCCTCCTTCGGGGCGCCGGCCGTCTCGGGTACCGCGACCCTGCCCGCCGCCACGTCGGGGTCCACCGTCTCCGGGCGCCGGGCGAAAAAGCTCGCGTGGTCGCCCGTGAAGCGCCAGAGGACCATGAAGACGGCCCCGATCAGCAGGAACCCCAGCCCTATGACCAAGGGCAGGCCCAACCCGAACAGGGAGCCTCCGCTGTAGGAGGCGCCGGGGTCGGCGAGGTCGAAGATCGAGCGGAAGAAGAGGAAGCCCAAGATCAGGCCCCCCAGCACGGGCGCGAGACCGATGAAGATGAAGTTCTTCGCGCTCTTGAACAACTCTTTACGGTAGTAGATCGCGCACGCAAAGCCGGTAAGGGCGTAGTAGAAGGCGATCATCAAGGAGAGCGCCGAGAGCGTGTCGAAGAGGAAGTTGGCCGAGAGCGTGTTGACGACCACGTACCAGACCGTCGCGAGAACGCCGATGGCGATGGTCGAGACGTGCGGCGTCAGGAAGCGGGGGTGGACGTTGCCCAAAGAGGCGGGCATCGCCCCGGCCCGGGCCATCGAGAGCGTCGTGCGGGAGGCGGGGAGGATGGTCGTCTGGGTCGAGGCGAGGGCCGAGGTGAGGACGGCCAGGACCACGATGAGGTACCACGGCCGCCCGAGCACGCCGGTCGCCACCGTAGAGAAGATCGCGTCGTCGTCCGCGAACTCCCGCACCTGCCCGAGCCCCGCGAACGCGACCACCGCCACCGTTACGGAGACGTAGGTGACGAGCAGGATGACCGTCGAAAGCAGGGCCGCCTGGCCCGGGGCCGACTCCGAGTCCTCCGTCTCCTCCGTGAGGTTCACCGAGGACTCCCAGCCCCAGTAGATAAAGACGCCGGTAAGCAGGCCGCCGATAAGCGCCGACGAATCATCCAGCGCGAACGGGTTGAGCCAGGAGAGCTCGGGGTTTATGGAGCTCTCGGGGGCCGTGCCGGCGAAGACGCGGAAGAGGGCCACGGCGGCGAAGATCAGGAGCGCCAGGACCTGGGCGATGATCATGACGTTCTGCACCTTGGCCGAGAGCTCCGTCCCGATGACGCAGATCGCCGTCATCGCCGCGATGATGACGACGGCGAAGATCGTGACCGCCGCCTTGGAGCCGGCGAGCCCCTGAAGACCCAGGAGCAGGTACGTGTAGCGGGCGGCGACGTCGGCGAGGGAGCCGATCACGAGTATGCCCGTCACGCAGATGGCCCAGCCGCCCATCCAGCCGGCCCACGGGCCCATCGCCCGGGTGACCCAACTGAACGTGGTGCCGCAGTCCTGGTCGGCGCGGTTCATGTAGTAGAAGGCCGCGGCTATAAAGAACATCGGGACGAACGAGGCCAGAAGTACCGCGGGGGCCTGGGCTCCGGCCGTCACGACGACGAGGCCTATCACGGCGGCCAGCGAGTAGGCCGGCGCCGTCGAGGCGAGGCCGATGATCAGGGTGTCGATGAATCCTATGGCGTCGGTCTTGAGGCCCTTGTCCCCCGTACCGGGCGCGCCCTCCCTTTCGGCGCTCTGCATATCGCTCCTCTCCTTCGCGGTCTACGCGTCCCTTTCCCCCAAAAAGATCCTGCTTCCTCCGAAGATCAGGACCATCGTGGCCACCAGCACGACCGTCGAGAGCGCGTTGATGACGGGGCTGACCCCGAACTTGATCATGGAATATATCTTCAGCGGCAGCGTGCTCGACCCGACCCCCGATACAAAGAACGTGATAACGAAGTCGTCGAAAGAGAGCGTGAACGCGAGCAGGGCGCCCGCCATCACGCCGGGCAGGATCATCGGCAGCGTCACCCGGAGGAACGTCTGGACCGGACTGGCCCCGAGGTCCTGGGCCGCCTCTTCTATCGAACGGTCCATCCCGGACAGCCTGGCCCGCACCACGATAGTCACGAACGAGATGGTGAACGCCACGTGCGCGATGACTATCGTGGTGATCCCGAGCTCCACGCCCAGCGGGACGAGCGCCGCCACGAAGAAGACCAGCAGGCTCACCCCCACCACTATCTCCGGCATCACCGTGGCCGCGTAGATCGCCGAGTCGGCGGCGGCCTGCCCCCTGAAGCGGTGCCTGGCGAGCGCGAGCGCCGTCAGCGTCCCTATGACGGTCGCGATGGCCGTCGCCACGACGCCGACCGTGAGCGACACCCTGAGCGCGTCGAGCACGGACTGGTCCCGCAACAGCTCCCCGTACCAGCGGGTGGAGAACCCGGTCCAGACCTGGGTGCTGCGCGTCGAGTTGAAGGAGAAGAAGATCAGGACGAGTATCGGCGCGTAGAGGAACAGGTAGACGAACCCCGCCAGCGCGAAGAGCGCCCGGTCCGGAGCCTTGCTCATCGTCTCCCTCTGCCCGGCCTTCGTCGCCACGCTAGACCCCCTCCAGCCGCTCTGAGCCCACCCTGCGGATATAGAACATGATGGCCCCGAGCAGCAGGACGGCCAGCAGGACCGAGAGGGCGCTACCGAAAGCGTAGTCGCGGGCCTGGAGGAACTGCTGCTGGATCAGGTTCCCCGTCATCACCGTCCTAGAGCCGCCGAGCAGGTCCGGTATCACGAACTCCCCCGCCGACGGGATAAAGACCAGGATGCTCCCGGCAATGAGCCCCGGCACGCTCAACGGGAACGTCACGCGCCAGAACGTGTGCCACCGGCTCGCCCCGAGGTCCTTGGCCGCCTCTTTCAGGCGGGTGTCGAACCGCTCCA
>CAXTDD010000030.1:0-11353 GCA_964242955.1 uncultured Rubrobacteraceae bacterium
GCCGAGCCTGCGCGCCGGAGATCGGCTCGCCGAGCTCGGCGCCCGGGACCTGCGCTTCACGTTCGAAGAGGCCACCGACTTCCTCGGCCGCACGATGGGCCTGGACCTCACCGGGGAGAGGATCGCGGCGCTGGAAAAGGGGACGGAGGGTTGGATCGCCGGCCTGCAGCTGGCGGCTCACGCCCTCCGGGGAGGCGAGGACGGGGCCAACTCGGCCGAGGCTTTCGCAGGCGGCGCGCGTCACGTCTTCGACTACCTGGCCGACGAGGTCCTCTCCCGCCAGCCGGAAGACGTCCGGGAGTTCCTGCTCAAAACCTCCGTCGTCGAGACCCTAAGCGCCTCTCTGTGCGAGGCGCTCGTGGACACGCGCGACGGGCGGGAGATGCTGGACAGGCTGGAGCGGGACAACCTGTTCCTGGTGCCGCTGGACGGGGAGGGACGCTACTACCGTTACCACCACCTCTTCACCGCCTTCCTGCGCGAACGCCTGCGACGCGCGTACCCGGATGCCGTCTCGGGGTTGCACCGCCGCGCCGGGCTCTGGGAAGAGGAAGACGGGTGTCTGTCCGGGGCGATCGAACACGCCCTGGCGGCGGAGGATTTCGACCGGGCGGCGGACCTGATCGAGGAGGAGACCGGCGTGCGGCGCACCTACGTGGACGCCTCGCTGCTGCTCCGCTGGCTCGGGACGCTCCCCGACGGGCTGGTGCGCCTCCGTCCGCAGCTCTGCCTGCTCCACGCCTGGGGCCTCGCCCATTCGGGGGGGCTCGAAGACGCCGGACGCCGGCTCGGGGATGCCGAGGCCGCCCTGAAGATTGACGACGGGGCCCCGAAGGCGGATCTCTCCGACGAAGAACGGACGATGCTGGGCGAGATCTGCATCGTCCGCGCCCGTATGGCCGCCATGCGGGAGGACGCGCCACTCACGACGGAACTCTCCAACCGGGCCCTCGACCTGCTGCCGGAGGACGAGTTGCACCTGCGCGGCGATGTGGCGCTGGACTTGGGGCACGCTTACTGCTCGGTCGGGGACCTCACCGCGGCGGGCGAGGCCTTCACCCGGGCGGCGGCTATGGGCCGGGCGGCCGACGACCCCAGGACGGCGCTGTTCGCCCTCCATTATCGGGCTTCCCTGGAGATTTGCTGGGGACGCCTCAAGGAGGCGGAAGGCCTGCTGCTGGACGGGCTTCGGCTGGCCGAGGCGCGACCCGACGGGGTGCCTTCGGTCGCCGGCATCATCCACGCGGGGATGGGCGATCTGCTCTACCAGCGCGGGGAGTTGGACGAGGCTCGACGGCTCCTGGAGGCAGGAATAGAGCACGGCAAGCGGAGCGGCGAGGCCAAGATCCTGGTCTACGGCTACGTGAACCTCGCCCGCGTGCGGATGGCCCGTGGGGACGCCGAAGGGGCGCACTCCTTGATCCGGGAGGCGGGCGGGCTGACGCCCCGGTGGCCGCTCATCTGGGCGTGGCAGGCGCGGTTCTGGCTGGCGCGGGACGACGTGAGGTCGGCGGCGCGCTGGGCCAGGGAGTACGGGGCGACCGAGGACTACATGAGTTACCCACGCCACTTCGAGAGGATCACGATGGCCCGCGTGCTGCTGGGGGAGGGCAGGACCGAAGAGGCGTCCGAGGCGTTCGACCGGCTGCTGGTGGACGCTAGGTCCGAGGGAAGAACGGCGCACGAGATAGAGCTCCTCGCGCTCCTCGCGCTCGCCTCCGGGCGGCGGGGCGCGACCAAACAGGCTCTTGGATACCTCGAACGGGCGCTCGTGCTCGCCGAGCCCGAGGGCTTCGTGCGCCTGTTCGTGGACGAGGGGCCGCCGATGGCGGCGTTGCTCGGAAGGTTGGTCCGGGGTTCGCGGGGCGACGGAGCCAGGGCCGCCTCCGGGGGTCCAGTTGGCGGTTACGCCGGCAGGCTGCTGGAACGCTTCGCCCTGGAGGTGCGCTCCGGCAACGGGAGTTCACGCGGGGGGGCCGCTTCCGGGATCGAACCCTTGAGCGACCGCGAGGTGGAGGTGCTCGCGCTCGTCGCCAACGGCCGCTCGAACGCGGACATCGCCGGGGAGCTCTACCTCTCCGTGGGCACCGTCAAGGCGCACGTGCACCACATCTTCGGCAAGCTCCTCGTTCGCAACCGCTCCCAGGCCGTCGCCAGGGCCCGCGAACTCCGACTGCTCGACTAACCCCTCTCCCGCACCCACACACGTTTAAACCCTCCGTAAACCACCGGATACGACCTTAGGTAGATGGAGCCCGCCATCCCCGCCCCTAGACTGGCGACAGAGCCAGAAGATGGGAGTCGAGGGATGATCTTGATGGACCTAAACGAGCAGGCCGACAAGGATTTCGGCCGCGCCCGGCGCAAGGCGTGGCTGCTGCGGCTGGCGACGTGGCTCCGCGGTAGTTCCGGTCCCAACAGCGTACCGCCCTCTTTCGACGAGCTCCGGAGGACGCTCCGGGCGTACAACCGGGTGCGCAGGGGCATCCGCGTCGTAGATCCGGAGGAGATCGTCGGTAGCGTGGGCCGTCGCAAGGATTTCGACCGCCGCTTCCTGCCCCTCCGCGCCGGCGCGCGCGGGCGGTGGAAGCGCGTGGACCTGGCGTTCCACCGAGGCGAGGACTTGACGCCGGTGAGCCTGTACAAGTTGGGTGATGCCTATTTCGTCCTCGACGGCAACCACCGCGTCTCCGTCGCCCGTTTCCACGGCCTGCGGGCGGTGGACGCCGAGGTCACGGAGTTTTTGCCCGCGCCCGGGTCGGAAGCGTGGGCCGCGTGAACCCGTGGGATGCCCGGCTCGCTCACGCGTTCGCGCAGGCGTGGCCCGCCCTGGTACTCACCGTTATCGCCCTGGTCTTGCTCCGCGCCTCAAAGGACCCGAAAGTCCCATCCGGGGACGCGGTCCTGGTAGACCTCTGCCTGGGGCTCGCGGCGGTCGCCGCCTCCGTGTTCTGGCTCAGGGTGCTCATGCGGGCTGTCAGCTGAGACCGGCCCGGTAGAGCAGGGCGACCTCACCTCTCACCGCGCAAAAATTCCGGAACGATCACGTAACCTGTGATACCGAATCCGGCTGAAGAGTTCCCGGGGCATCACGCCGCCTCCTGGGGCCACCAATGGTAGTCGGTGAGATTCTTGATCGTCCCGGCTTGATCGAGCAGTTGTAGGCAGCGCTCCACCAGCGCGTCTTCGATCTCGGAGATCTCCTCGAAGAGCCGGTTGGCCACTGCCTCGTTGCTCAAGGGCCACAGCCTCTCCGCGGGCTGCAGCTCCGGAGAGCCCGAGGGCAGGAACTCCAGGTGTATCCCTTCGGGGACCTCGACCTCGCCGGAGGTGTGCCAGCCGGCCTGATCCACGACCAGCAGGACGTGCTTGTCCCTCCCGGTCCCGATCTGCTCGGCGAACCCCCGCAAGGCCATCGAGAACAGCTCCTTGTTCACCGTGGGCAGGATCAGCCAGTACACCTCCCCGCTCTCGGGCCGGACGAAGCCGTAGAGGTAGGTCCATTCGTAGCCGCGCTTGAGACGGGCTATTGGCCTCTGTCCCACCGGGGCCCACACCCGCCCCGTCACCGGCTTGAGGCCCAACCTGGCTTCGTCCTCGGCCCACAGCTCCACCTCCGCCCGCGGGTGCGCTCTTCGCAGGGCCTTCGGCCGCCCGGGGAGACTTTTTTGAAAGCCTCCTTCTCTGAGGCTGAGGCCCCTTTGGCGTTCTCGGGTCTCGGGACCTGGGGGCCCATACGCACCTTCCTCAGGTACTCGAAGCCCCGCTGGACGTGCACCTTCTCCGAGCCGTTCCTCTGGGCTATCCAGCGCGCCACCTTCGGCCCGCTCCACATCCCCCCGCCAAGCGAAGCCGGCGGCGGTCCTCGCAGGGCCTCCACAAGCTCCGCCTCTCCGGCCTCGTCGAGCAGGGCCCTCTCCTTCGCGCCGGGATTACCGTGGCGACGGTCGCCCAGGGCTTCCACCCCTCCCGACTCGTAGCGCCCGGCGATCTCGGTGGTCCACTTCCTGGAGTAGCCCACCATCTGGGCGACCTCGCCGAGCGGATCACCCAGCGACATGCGCCAGACCATCAGCAGGTGAGTGCGCAACACCGGATCTGTGGCCTTGCGGTACGGACCCTCCAACCGCTCGGACTCCGACTCCTCTAGGTTGCGTTTCTCGCTCATGCCCCGAAGCATACAACCGGATTCCGTATGATGGCACGGTTCGCGGAGGCGTCAAGCCTCCGCAAGCCGCTTCAGCGCGACCTCGAGTCTTTGTGGGCGGTCGAGCCGCGGATGACCAATTCGGTGCGATCGCAGCGCGGCGCTACCCACTGGGCCTTTTCGGGAAACTACGCGGGTCCTGGCGTTTACGGGGAGCCTCCGGGAGTCGGATTGAGGTTATGGGCATCACGCACCAGTTGTTGAAGGGTGGAAAGTTCGTCGAGGAGTGGATGGTGTTCGATGGGCTCGCGTTGCTGGAGCGGATCCACGTTGTGGGGCGGGGGTGATCCCGTAGCGTCACCGAGTATGTTGTTACGAAACCTTAACTTTTCTGTTCAGTTACGTTACAATGCGCTGCGGAACGAACTCATCGCCCGGAGGGGGGCCTCATGCGTCGGATCTCGTTGGCTGGTGTTACCTTGTGTGTGGCTTCCATAATGGCTGCCACGCTGTCCTTCGTGGCCGTCTCGGAGGCGAGCCCCGAAGAACCCGGCCAGATCTCGCGGGGTTCCACGGCAGATCCTGATTCCCCGTCGGCCGTGGCAGCCCAGAAGGACCTCGCCGAAGAGGACCGGCTCCCGGATTACTCCCAGGTCGTCGGCAACACCACCGGGGGCCGTTTCCTGGCACCCGGCTGGAAGAAGCACACTGAGAGCGGTCTGAGCCACGGCGGGAGCTACGTCTCCGCGGAACCTGATGCCAAATCGGCGCGGTTCGAGGTGAAGATCCCGACCACCAACGACTACTCCGTCTACGCCTGGTGGCCGAAGGGCGCGGGCAATAGCACCGCCGCCCGCTTCGGGGTCGAGTCAGCCGAAGGCAAGGAGTGGGAAGAGGTAGACCAGCGCACCGAGGGCGGGCTGTGGATCAAGGTCGGCGCCTACGCCATGGAGAAAGGCGAGCGCACCGTCGAGGTCACCGCGAAGCCTTCGTCCGAGGGTCGGGTCGTCGCCGACGCGGTCATGGTGGTCCGCGGTGAGATGTCCATGCCCCCCGATGATGCGACCACCGCGGTAGACGCCCCGGCGGCGCGCTCGACGTCGGTGGACTCCAGGGCCTCCACCGGACCGAGGTACGGCGTCGTGCGGCAGGCCCGCTCGCACAAGGGAGACCGCTACAGGTACGCCACCTGCACCGCGTCGCTCAAGAGCTGCACGTGCCTGACCCAGGTAGCCGTGGCGCCGTACGGGCATCGGATGGACATGACGGAGATCGGGCAGTGGCGTTACAGGCGCTCCGTGCAGGTGAACAAGTCCCGGCTAGTGCCCGGCGACGAGCTCTTCTTCAAAGAGAACGGGGCCCGGGGCGGCATAACCCACGTCGGCATTTACTCGGGCAACGGCAATATCGTCCACGCCTCTTCCTACTACGGCAGGGTCGTCGAGGGGAAGCACATCAGGTACATCAACGGCTTCTTCGGCGCCAAGCGCTTCATGTTCCGTTAGGGTCCGCTTGACAGGGGACAGGGAGGAAGTTTGCACGGCAGCCCTCGGCACCCGAGCTTCGCGCGTTCCACCCACGAGGACATCGTCGCGATGGTGCGTGCCGGGTGGAAGAGAACTTCCACGACGTGGCCTCCACCGCAGATATAAAGGAATGACGTCCGGCGTGGATGGGCCGGCGTTCAGGGGCCGCTCTAGAGGAGTCTACGTTATCCCGGATACTTGACTCAGACGAGCGCGGATCGTGAAGGTGGCTATCCTCTTGGCCGACACTGATGCCCCGGTCACCTAGATCGCGCGCAAGTCGGACTCTCTACCGGACGGGGCTATGCTCGTCTCGGGCGACGGTCATTTGCTGAAACTGGAAAGCGTAGACCTTCCTGACGTTGTTCGACCGGCGAGGTTCCTGCAGATGCTGGCTGGAGGCTGACGGGCGGAGCTCGATCCCCCCGCTCCATCTCGTAATGACCGGACCCGAACGGGTCGAGCTTGAGCGCCTCGTAGCCCTTCTCCACGACTTTCTTCGCCGCCGCGTGGAACTCCTCGGGCGTGCGCTCGACGCGGTACCAGCCGCTGGCGTAGGCCTTGACCCTATCCCGGACCGGGCCGCCGAGCAGGTTGTAGACCGGCTGGCCCAGGGCCTTGCCGACGATGTCCCAGCAGGCCGTCTCGAACATCGCGATGCCGCTGCTCATGACCTCGCCGGCGCGCGAGAAGTCGTCCCGGCCCATCTTCTTTACGAGGTCTTCGATCCTGAACGGGTCATGCCCGACGAGTTGCCGCGGGATGGCTTCCGCCAGGTACCCGACGAGCGCGTCGGTGTGGTCGACCATCCTGGCCTCGCCGAGGACCGTCAGGCCATCGTCCGTGTGGACCCTTATGATGGTCGGGTTGCGCCATTCGGTGCCGACGACGAAGGTCTCTGCGTGCGTGATCTTCATGCCTGCTCCTTTGCCGGGATGCCGGGAAAAGCCGCGCCCGGCGGTGCGCCTCGTCGTCGACGCAGGAGAGCAGCGCCAGGCTCTTCGCCGCAGGGCGCTCTAGGTGGCGGCCCAGCGACGCGACGGGATCGGGTATTCCTAACTGTCCGCCCACGTAGGTAACGACGGTCGCAGGCAAATCGGTGGGGTCCGAAAGAAACGTGCCCAGGAAGCGGACGGTGGCGAGCTGCAGGGCAGAGCCGAGGCGCAGGTGGTCGGCGCGCCGCCGAGGCCCCTCCTTCGATGCGAACGGGGACGGTGCCCGAGGGTTCGGGAGCGGTTGAACAGCGCCCGGGACCATAAGAACCCGACCAGCGTGATGGCCGCGCACCAGGCAACGACGAGCCACGCGCTGTTGCCCATCTCAGTGCCCATCAGAAGCCTCCTGATCGTCTCGATAAAGGGCGTGAACGGTTGATACTCCGCGAACCAGCGCAACACCGTCGGCATCGAGTCGGTGGGGACGAACCCGCTGCCAAGAAACGGCAGCAGGGGCATGGGGAGGTTGATCGCGATCTCCACGCTGTCGCTGACCTGTCACTCGGACCGCTAATTGGCACCCTCTTCGGTGCGCTAAGTGGCATTGTCGGCCACGCGGGGGCACATAGCCAAAAACCTCGGGCTCTGCCCGTCTTTTTCCAGAGCCAAACAGCGCACCGTATGGCTGCAGCGGGGCCTGGCAGAACCGAAAAGCCTTCCGCACGTCCGCCTAGCCACGGGTCCGGAGCGATAGGTTGCCGGGCATGCCGGCCCGCGCGCCAAACGTAGGATGTCGAGGTACCGGTACAGGACGCCGGGCGTCAGTCATCCGGTACCGTAATATCGAGCCGGGCGAGGTGCTCGGGGTCGGAGATGAGGTCGATCCCGACGATCCTTCCGTCCCTGAGCGTGAAACCAAATGCGACTCGCGGCTCTCCGCCCGGTGCCCACACCGCCCCGGCAGCCCCGTCGACGAGAGTTAACCGTGCCGCCCGGGCGCGCCCCGAGAACGTGTCGGCCACCATCCGCGCGCCCCGGACCTCCCCTGGGGCGCCCGACTCGACGGCCGCGCCGTCGGCCCTGAACACGACGTCGGGGTCGAGTAGCCCCAGGAGCGCCTCGAAGTCTCCCTCGCGCGAGGCGGCCAGGAAGGCGTCCACGACCTCCCGCTGGTGGGCCGGGTCAGCGCTGGTCGTGGTTTTCCCCCGCACTCGTTTGCGCGCGCGGCTGGCGAGCATCTTGGCCGCATTCGGGGTGCGTCCCACGACGGGCGCTATCTCGGCCAAGGGTACGCCGAACACGTCGCGGAGCACGAGGACGACCCTTTCTGCAGGCGTGAGCGTATCCAGCACGGCGAGCAGTGCAGGACCCACGGAGTCGGCCACGAGCGACTCGTGCTCTGGGTCGCTCCCGTCCTGCTCGCCGCCCGCGACCGGATCGGACGCTCGCGCAGCAGAACGTTCTTCGAGGGGCCCTTCGCGCCTGGAGGCGCGCGAGCGCAGGGCGTCCAGGCAGACCCGCGAGACGACCGTGGTCAACCACCCGCCCAGGTTCTGGATGCCGCCGGGGTCGGAGCGGTTGAGACGGATCCAGGCCTCCTGCACGGCGTCTTCGGCCTCGCTTTGCGAACCGAGCATCCGATGGGCCACCGCCCTCAGGCGGGGCCGGTTCTCTTCGAAGCGCCTCGCCAGCCAGTTTTGCTCGTCCACCGTTACCTTCTTCCGCCGCCGCACGTCATTGTAGTAATAATGACGTGCGAAGCCCCCTCGGGGTAACGCGGGCAACGGAAGGAGCACACCATGCCCGGAAGCGCAAAGACCGAAGGCGTCAAGACGATCATGTTCCCCATCGGGGACCTCGCCGGGGCCAGGGCGCTGTACGGGAAGCTCCTCGGAGTAGATCCCTACATGGACGAGCCCTACTACGTGAGCTTCAACGTGGACGGCCAGGACGTGGGCCTGGACCCCAACGGCCACGGCAAGGGGATGGAGGGCCCCATCGCCTACTGGCACGTCGCGGACATCGGGGCTAGCCTGAGGACGCTCCTCGACGCCGGCGCGCAAGAGTTCCAGGGGGTCAGGGACGTGGGCGGAGGCAAGCTGACCGCCTCCGTCAAGGACGCCGACGGCAACGTCATAGGCCTCCTCCAGCCCGCCCGGCGGAGCTGAGCGGCGGTGGTCAAGAATCCGTCTCCCCGCCCGGGAGGAACGGATGCCCGCACCGCCGGCGGGACGGATCGCGCCGGCGGCGCCCGGCATCCCGGGGGCGGAGTACGGGCCGCGAGCAACAACGGACGCAAAGCGAGGAGGTCCGCGGGTTGAGCGGTAGGACGTACGAGCTGCGGCCGGTTGGCCGGGTTGAATCGCCCCTGTCCGACCCGGCGGAAGCCCCCAGGCAGGGCGACGAGGGGGCGCCATTGGCGCGCATCGTCGTCTTGCCCGACTTCTGGGAAGCCGCGAGGGATCTGCGCGAAGGCGACGATGCGCTCGTTCTGACGTGGCTGCACCTCGGACGCCGCGACGTGCTCTCCGTGCGTCCGCGCGGCGACGCGATGCGCCCCCTCACGGGCGTGTTCGCGACCCGGTCGCCCGACCGCCCTAACCCGATCGGCTTGCACGCCGTCCTCATCGAAACGGTAGGAGAAAACGCCATAGCGGTCCGCGGCATGGAGGCGATCGACGGCACCCCCGTCCTGGACATAAAGCCCGTGCTCGGCGGGGTGGACGAGCGGTGACGCGATCCCCCCACAAGAACGTTGCGAACCCCTCGTGGGCGTGTCCGCCGCGGATCCCGATCCTAAGCAAGGAGGCCTGCCCGCGATGACCCCACAGCCCCGCACCGGCCAACAGCGCAAGCGGGACGCGCTGGACAGGCTCGAGCGCGACGCCGACGCCTGGGTCGCGACCGCCGGCGCGGAAGGCGGGGCGCCCTACCTGGTGCCCCTGTCTTTTCTCTGGGACGGCTCCTCCTTGCTCTTGGCAACTCCGTCCACGAGCCCGACCGGCCGCAACCTGCGATCCACAGGGAAGGTCCGCCTCGGCGTGGGCACGACCCGCGACGTCGTCCTCGTCGAGGGGACCGTGCAAGCGCTGGAGGTAGCCGAGGTCTCGGGGGAACTCGGCGACGCCTTCGCGACCAAGACCGGCTTCGACCCGCGAGTGCTCGCCACCACCTACCTCTACTTCCGCGTCCGACCGGAGAGGATCAGGGTCTGGCGTGAGGAGAACGAACTCGAGGGCCGCGAGATCATGCGCGGCGGACGCTGGGTCGTCCCCTGACCGCGAAGATGGCGCGCTTTACGCTACTATCCTGAAGGTGCAGACTACATAGACACCACGCCGGGCGGCGGGCACCCGCAACCGGGGGCGCCTCCGGTATGGTCCTCGAGGACGATCGCCGCGCTCGTCACGGAATCCGAGTGGGGAGGTAGGTCTTCGGGGAGCCCTCGTCCCAAACAACCCCGCGAGAGGGAGGACTTACCGTGTGCGAGCTCACCATCGCCCGGTCCACGACGCTCGACGGCGTCGTCCAGTCGCCGGGCACACCCGAGGAGAACAAGAGCGGGGACCGCTTTCGAGGAGGCCGGCGCCTTCCTGCTCGGGTGCACGACCTACGAGCTTATGTCCGCCTTCTAACCGACCGCGGCCGGGCTCAACCGCCTCCCGAAGCACGTCGCCACAACGACACTCCGCTCGGCCGACGGGGAGAGCACGACGGTAACCCTGGCTTTCGCTTGGGGGCTGGCGGTCGGGCAGAGGGTCGGGGCACTCGTGTTCGACAACCGCCTTGCCGCGGGGATGGTCCGGAAAGGTTGAGCCGGTGGTGAAAGGGACGAGGTCCAAAGCACTGCTGGCGGCGCCGTGCCTCTCGGCCTTGCTCGCGCTCGTCCTGCTCGCCTCGGAGGCGGCCGCGGCCGATGGCGGCGCCGACGGTTTCGCCGAAGAAGAGGTGAGCTTCGAGAGCGGCGGCGCGACGCTGCGCGGGACGGTCCTCGTTCCGGAGGAGGCATCGCCGGGGCGACAGAGGCCCGCGGTGGCGCTGGTGCTCGGCGCCCGTCCGCACGGGCGCGAGGACCAGCGCGCCGAGGCCGAGGCGTTCGCCCGCGAGGGCGTCGTCGCCCTCATCTACGATAAGCGGACCGAGGGGTACTCGCAGTTCGAGCGCTCCTACGGGCTGCTCGCCGACGACGCCCTCGCGGCGGCGGGAGCAATACGGGATCGCCCCGAGGTGGACCCTGGCGCCGTCGGGCTGTGGGGCCTGAGCGAGGGTGCATGGGTCGTGCCCGTAGCCGCCTCGCGCCCAGAGGGCCAACGGATCGTGGACTTCGTCGTTCTCGTGGCGGCCTCGGGCGTGCCGCCCGCCCGGCAGACCTCCTGGAACCTGGAGAACGAGCTGCGCCGACAGGGCGTCTCCGGTTCGATGGTCGGGGCCGTCTCGCGAACCGGGGTGCGCCTGCTGGTCGGGACCGGCGGGTTTCCGGAGGCCCGCCACGATCCCGTCGCGCCGCTCGGGCGCTTGCACCAGCCGGTTCTCGCGCTCTGGGGAGAGAAGGACCGCATCCAGCCGCCGGCAGAGAGCGCCCGCATCGTGGAAAGGGCCCTGCGGCACGGCGGCAACGACCGGTACGTCTCGCGGGTCTTCCCGGGCGCCGAGCACGGGCTGCGCACCTCGCCCGATGGGTTCCTGGTGGGGGAGACGCTCGCGCCCGGGTACGGCCGCGCGGTTGGCGCCTGGGTCTCCGAGGT
>CAXTDD010000031.1:0-10048 GCA_964242955.1 uncultured Rubrobacteraceae bacterium
CAGCCGGAGCAGGTGCCCGCCGGGGGCCAGGATCAGGCCCCGAACCCCTCTTCGGCGTCGCCCAGGGGCGGGGAGGACGGCGGCGGCGAAGGGGAGGAAGGGGACGACGGGTAAGGACGCCGCCGTCGCGCCCCGCTAGAATGGCGAAGACGGGAAGGTGGGGCGACGCGGAGGAGGTCTTGGGGTGAAGGCGATCAGGGTAAACGAACACGGCGGGCCAGAAGCCCTCAGCTACGAGGACGTCGAGACCCCCGAGCCGGGACCGGGCCAGGCCCGCGTGAAGACGGCGGCCAGCGGCGTCAACTTTATAGACGTCTACATGAGGAGCGGCATCTACCCCGGCGAGACGCCCTTCACCCTGGGCCTCGAAGGCGCCGGCGAGGTAGAGGCCGTCGGCGAGGGCGTCGATGACGTCTCCGTGGGCGACCACGTCGCCTGGGCCGGCGTGCCGGGCTCCTACGCCGAGCAGGTCGTCGCCCCGGCCGACAAGCTCGTGCCCTTCAACGTCACGATGGTCGAGGCGAGGGTCGCAGCGGCCATCATGCTCCAGGGCATGACGGCCCACTACCTGACCCACAGCACCTTCCCGCTACAGGAGGGCCAGACCGCCCTCGTCCACGCGGCGGCCGGGGGTGTCGGCCTGCTCCTGTGCCAGATGGCGAAGATGCGGGGCGCCGCCGTGATCGGGACCGCCGGCACCGAGGAGAAGGCCGCGCTCGCCAGGGAGGCCGGGGCCGATGAGGTGATCCTGTACAGGGAGCAAGACTTCGCCGAAGAGACCGACCGCATCACCGGCGGCGGGGGCGTCGACGTGGTCTACGACTCCGTCGGCAAGGACACCTTCGACAAGAGCCTCGACTGCCTGAAGACCCGCGGCTACATGGTCCTCTTCGGCGGCTCGAGCGGGCAAGTCCCCCCCTTCGATCTTCAGGTCCTCAACCAGAAGGGCGGCCTCTACGTCACCCGCCCGGCCCTCGCCCAGTACACGGGCAACCGCGAGGAGCTCCTGTGGCGGGCCGAGAGCCTGTTCTCCTGGATCGGCCAGGGCAACCTCGACGTCCGTATCGGCGGCTCCTACGCCCTCGAAGACGCCGGACAAGCCCACCAGGACCTCGAAGCCCGCAAGACCACCGGCAAGCTCATCCTGATCCCGTAACATGACCGTCAAAATAGACGCGGCCCTCGGAACCGAAGGCGACTCCCTCAAAGATATGGACCGAACGGCCCGCGCCGCCGAAGACCTCGGCTTCGCCGGCCTCTGGACCAGCGAGACCAAGCACAACGCCTTCCTCCCCCTCGCCGTCGCCGCCAACGCCACGGAGAAGATGGACCTCGGCACCTCCGTCGCCATAGCCTTCTCCCGCTCCCCGATGGAGACCGCCCAGACGGCCTGGGACCTGCAATCGCTCTCCGAGGGCCGCTTCATCCTCGGCCTCGGCACCCAGGTAAGGGCCCACGTCGAGCGGCGCTTCTCCATGCCGTTCGACAAGCCGGCCGCCCGCCTGCGCGAGTACATCCTTGCCCTGCGCGCCATCTGGGAGTCCTTCCAGACCGAAGGACCGCTGAAGTTCGAGGGCGAGTTCTACCGGCACACCCTGATGACGCCGTTCTTCAACCCCGGCCCGGTAGAGCATCCCGGGATCCCCGTCTACATAGCAGGCGTCAACACGCGGCTGGCGCACCTCGCCGGCGAGCTCTGCGACGGCTTCCACGTCCACCCCTTCCACTCCCCCGAGTACGTGAGACAGACGGTGAAACCAGCCATCGAGGAGGGTGCGAAGCAATCGAACCGTTCGGCCGACGACGTCGAGCTCGCCACCAGCGTCTTCGTCGTCTCGGGCGAGAACGACGGAGAGATCCGGCAGCAGAGGGAATCTATTCGCTCCCAGATCTCCTTCTACGCCTCCACCCCGACCTACCGGACCGTCCTCGAGGCCCACGGCTGGGAGGACGCCAACGAAAAGCTCGGCACGCTCGCCAGGGAGAAAAAGTGGCGCGAGATGCCGTCCCTCATCACCGACGAGATGCTCCACGCCTTCGTCGTCGAGGCAAAGCCGGAAGAGGTCGGACCCGCCCTGCGCGAACGCTACGACGGCCTCATCGACCGCGTCGCCCTATACGTCCCGTTCGTACCCGGCGAGAGGGACGAGTTCTGGAGAGCCATACTAGCCTCACCTTGAACCTCGGTCCCCAGCAAGGGCAAACAGCTAAAAGCTAAGAGCGGAGGCCGCAGGCCGGAGCGGGCCAAAAGCTAACCGCTCTAATGTATCTCCGGCTCGGGGACGGGCGGTCCTTCGGAGAGAAAATCGAAGTCGCAGCCCTCGTCGGCCTGGGTGACGTGTTGTGCGTACATGAGCCCGTAGCCGCGCCCGTAAGAAGGTTCGGGCGGGGTCCACTTCGCCCGGCGACGGCCGAGCTCCGCATCGTCGACCTTTAGCTCCAGGCGCCTGCCCGGCGTGTCGAGTTCGACGAGGTCGCCGTCTTTCACCAGCGCCAACGGACCGCCGGCGACGGACTCGGGGGCGACGTGCAGGACGCACGTGCCGTAGGCGGTGCCGCTCATGCGCGCGTCTGAGATGCGGACCATGTCGCGCACGCCCTTCTTCAGCAGCTTCTCCGGGATGGGCAACATGCCCCACTCGGGCATCCCGGCGCCCAGGGGGCCCGCGCCCCGGAGGACGAGCACCGAGTTCTCGTCGACCCGCAGCGCGGGATCGTTTACGCGGCGCGCCAGATCCTCGTAGCCGTCGAAGACCACCGCTGGACCCGTGTGACGCAGCAGGCGCTCGTCCGCGGCAGAATGCTTCATGACGCAGCCGCCGGGGGCGAGGCTCCCCCGCAGTATCGCCAGGCCACCCTCGTCCATGAGGGGGTTTTCCAGGGGACGGATGACCTCGTCGTCGTACACCCCGGCGCCGGCCGTGTTCTCCCCGAGGGTCGCGCCGCCCGCCGTCGGGCGGTCGAGGTGGAGGGCATCTTTCAGGCGGTTCAGCAGGGCCGGGAGGCCACCGGCGTAGTAGAAGTCCTCCATGAGGAAGGAGCCGCTCGGCCTTATGTTGGCGAGAACCGGCACGCGGCGGGAGATGGCGTCGAAGGCGTCGAGGTCGAGGGGGACGCCGCTGCGGCGGGCCATCGCGACCAGGTGGATGACGGCGTTGGTCGAGCCGCCGAGGGCGAGCACGGCGGTCACGGCGTTCTCGTAGGAGCGCCGGTCGAGGAGGTCGGAGGGTTTGAGGTCTTCCCAGACCATATCGACGATCCGGCGCCCGCTCGCGGAGGCCATCCTGGCGTGGTTGGAGTCGGCGGCGGGTATGGAGGAGGCGCCGGGGAGCGTCATGCCGAGGGCTTCGGCCGCCGAGGTCATGGTCGAGGCGGTGCCCATGGTCATGCAGTGGCCGGGCGAGCGGGCGATGCCGGCCTCTATCTCCTCCCAGTCCCGCTCGCCGATGAGTCCGGCCCGCTTGTCGTCCCAGTACCTCCAGACGTCGCTGCCGCTCCCCAGAAAATTCCCGCGCCAGTTGCCGCGCAGCATCGGGCCCGCGGGGACGAAGATCGCGGGCAGGTCCATGCTGGTGGCGCCCATGAGCAGCGCCGGGGTCGTCTTGTCACAGCCGCCCATGAGCACCGCGCCGTCCAGTGGGTACGAACGCAACAGCTCCTCGGTCTCCATGGCGAGGAAGTTGCGGTAGAGCATGGTCGAGGGCTTCTGGAAGGGCTCGGAGAGGGACATCGCCGGCAGCTCCACGGGGAAGCCGCCGGCCTGCCAGACGCCGCGCTTGACCTCCTCGGCGCGGGTCCTGAAGTGGGAGTGGCAGGGGTTGATATCGCTCCAGGTGTTTATGATGCCGATCACGGGCTTCCCCCGGTAGTCCTCGGCGGAGTAACCCATCTGCAGCGTCCGCGACCGGTGCCCGAACGACCGCAGGTCCCGCAAACCGTACCAGCGGTGGCTGCGCAACTGCTCGGGCGTCTTCTGTGTCCTGCTCGTCACGTTCCCATCCTCCGCCTTGCCCCCTGCCCGCGGCGGCTTTGTCCCGTCCCGGGGGTGAGGATGCCACAAGCCGCTTTCCGCGGCCAGCCTGAATCCCGCCGTGCGTCCCGGACCGCACAGCGCGGGGGTTGGACCATAGCCGGTTCTGCGCAGCGTTGGCGGTGGTCGGGATGAAGCAAATCCCCCTCCCCTTGGCGCCATTTACGCTAAGATAAGCAGTCCGAAACCTCTTACGGACAGAAGGGCCGTTCGATGCCCGAGAACCCTATTGTCTCCGATCCCGAGGTCATGATGGGCAAACCCGTCGTGGCTGGCACCCGTATTACCGTGGAGCTAATCTTGGAGAAACTCGCGGCCGGCGAGTCGGTCGAGCAGGTCGTCGGGGAGCACCCGAGGCTGACGGAGGAAGCGGTCAGGGCGGCCCTCGCCTTCGCGGGGGAGGTTTTGAGGGCCGACGTAACGTATCCCCTGCGCGACAGAGCCGTGTGAACCTCCTCGCCGACGAAGGCGTTGACCACCAGATAGTTGCACGTTTGAGGGAAGAAGGCCACGACGTACTGTACGTGGCGGAGATGGAACCCGGTATCCCCGACGAAGCCGTCCTCGATCTCGCAAACGGGGAGTACCGGCGGCTGCTGGCAGCCGATAAAGACTTCGGTGAAAGACTTCGGTGAGCTGGTGTTCCGCCAGGGCCGTCTCACCACAGGGGTGATCCTCGCACGTCTTGCTGGGCTGTCGCCCGAGTACAAAGCGAGGGTTTTGCTCTCAGCGATCCACGAGCACGTCCCAGAGCTATTGCCCGGCGTGTTCGTCGTCGTCACACCCGGCAGCATCAGGATTAGGAGACAGCGATAAGGGTCTAGCCCGGGTTACGGTTCCCTGCATCTAGAGGCTATCTCACGACTTCAGGACGCACTTGATGGCGCCGTCTTGCTTTTTCTGGAAGATGTCGTAGCCGTGGGGCGCGTCTTCGAGGGGCATCGTGTGGGTCTTGAGATCCTCGACCTTGAGGACGTCCTCGTCGGTTAGCAGCGGGATGATATCGTCGGTCCACTGGCGGACGTTGGCCTGGCCCATCCGGATCTGGATCTGCATGTCGAAGAGATCTCCCAGGGGAAACGCCTGGATCGGGCCGGCGTAGACGCCGGACAGGGACAACGTGCCGCCGCGCCGGACGGAGGACATGGCCGCGCGCAGGGCGGTGCCGCGGTCTAGCTGGATCTTGGCGGTCTGCAGGATGGAGCCTACGACGGAGCCGGAGGCCTCCATGCCGACGGCGTCGATGGCGGCGTCGAGGCCGCGGCCGTCGGTGAGGTCCAGGATCACGTCCCGCACGTTGTCCACCGCCGAAAAGTCCACGGTCTGAACGCCGTGCCTGGAGGCCATCGCCAGCCGCTCGGCGACGTTGTCTATGCCGATAACGCGCCCCGCCCCCTGGTGGAGCGCTATCCTGGCGCAGATCTGGCCGATCGGGCCAAGACCCCAGATGCCGACGGTTCCTCCTTCGGGAACATCGGCGTAGGCGACGGCCTGCCAGCTCGTCGGCAAGACGTCCGAGAGGTACAGGAACCGCTCGTCCGGCGGACCTTCGGGCACCTTGATAGGCCCGAAGTGGGCCTGCGGGACGCGCAGGTACTCGGCCTGGCCGCCCGGGACGGCGCCGTAGACGTGGGTGTAGCCGAAGAGGCTCGCGCCACGCCCGCGTCCCAGCAGGTTGACACCCTGGGCGAGCTTACCCGTATCACGCGTCGTCTCGCACTGGGAGTAGAG
Organism: uncultured Rubrobacteraceae bacterium; assembly: GCA_964242955.1. GTDB lineage: Bacteria > Actinomycetota > Rubrobacteria > Rubrobacterales > Rubrobacteraceae > Rubrobacter_D. Next base: position 5,762 of record CAXTDD010000031.1, read on the forward strand.
GTCCTGGTCGCAGAAAAAGCAGTGGCCGCAAGAGACGTTGAAGGGGATGACTACCCGGTCGCCGGGAGAGATGTGCCCGACGTCCCGGCCCACCTCTTCGACTACCCCCATCGGCTCGTGACCGATAATGTCCCCCTCGCGCATGAGCGGGGAAAGCTTTGAGTACAGGTGCAGGTCCGAGCCGCAAATGGCGGTCGAGGTGATGCGGACGATGGCGTCGGTCGGCTCCTGGATGATCGGGTCGGGGACGTTGTCCACCCGGACATCCTCCTTGCCGTGCCAGACTACGGCTTTCAGGGCTCCCTGCCTCCTACCCCCGTAAGGAACTCGCGGATACGGAAAGGTCCGCCCGTCTTCGGCGAGAGCGGCGGCGTGTCGAGGCCGGAGCCGCTGCGCAGGCCCTCCAACATCTCCAACAGCGTCTCGTCGGCGGAGTACCGCGGCGCCCACCCGAGCTCCGTTCGGGCCCGCTGGGTGTCCATGATCGGGACCTGCCTGGAGAGGTCCAACCACCCCGGCGGCACCGGCTGCAGCCTGAAGCGCCACGACAGGTCGGCCCCCGCCCGGGCCAACCGCGCCGGGAACGGCACGGGCCTGGCGTCCAGTATCCGGCCGATCTCCTTGGCGTCCAACACCGGCTCCGTCGCCAGGTTGTACGCCCCGCGCGCCCCGTCGTTCAGGATTCCCAGGCGGAAAGCCTCGCCGACGTCGTAGGAGTGGACGACCTGCGAGCGCAGGTCTTCTATCTCGGGGACGAAGTTGATGAGGCCCGGGTTGGCGAGCAGGTTGGGGAAGAGCGGACCCGCGAAGAGCCGCCTGACGCCCTCAGCCGCCTCCCGCTTGAAGACGAGCCCGGGCCGCATTCTGACGACCCGGACGTCGGGCGATGCCTCCTCGAAGCGGTCCAGCCGGCGTTCGACCTCGGCCTTGTGGCGGCCGTAGTACGAGGTCGGGATGCCGCCCGTGGGCCAGCTTTCGTCCACGGCCCGGTCCTTCGGGCCCGGCGAGTAGGCGCCCACCGAGGAGGCGTAGAGGAAGGCCGGGACGCCGGCCTCCTTCGTTGCCTCGGCCACCCGCATCGTTCCCTCGACGTTCGTCATCCACTGTTTGTTGAGATCCCTCGAAGGCTGGATGATCCAGGCCGCGCAGACCGCGGCGTCCGCCCCGCGGAGACGCGATGCGAGGTCGTCGTTCACAACGTCCGCGGCGGCCCACTCGACCTTGTCTATCCTCAGGTCCGGCAGCCGGCGCGCCACCCCGAGCACGGACTCGACCCGCGGCTCGGTCGCGAGCGAGCGCAGGATGCTCGTCCCGACGTTGCCCGTTGCCCCTACGACCACGACCCTCATGCTGCGGGCTTTACCCCGGTCTCCGGAAGGCGAAACGCTGGGTGCGGGATGTTGTAACATCGCCGGGACCGTATACGGAAAGGGAGCACGATGCGCGTACTGGTAACCGGGGCTAGGGGCAAGGTAGGACGGGCGACGGTGGCGGCGTTGCAGGAGGCCGGCCACGACGTGCGGGCGACGGACGTTTTGCCGCCGGTCTTCGAGCGGCCCGACGAGGGCGAGGCGGACTACTTCCAGGCCGACCTGACGAACGCCGGCGACGCCTTCGCCGTCGTGCGGGGCGCCGAGGCGGTCGTGCACGCGGCGGCGATACCGGAGCCGACCAAGAACCCGCCCCACGTCGTCTTCCAGAACAACCTCATGGGGGTCTTCAACACGCTGGAGGCCGCGATCCGCTTCGGCGCCGGCCGCTTCGTGAACCTCTCCAGCGAGACCGTGCCGGGCTTCTTCTTTCCCGAGCGACCCGTGCTGCCCGACTACGTGCCGGTCGATGAAGAGCATCCCGTCCGGCCGCAGGACCCGTACGCCACGGCCAAGCACTTCGGGGAGCAGCTCATGGACGCGGCCTTGCGGCGTTCGGACATCCGGTGCATCTCTATTCGTCCCTCCTGGGTGCAGCACGAGGGCAACTACGAGCGCAACCTGGGGCCCATGATCCGGGACAGGTCCTTGCTCAGCCCTGGCTTGTGGACCTACATAGACGTCTACGACCTGGCCGACGCCATCGTCCTCGCCACCGAGAGCGACCTCCCGGGCCACGAGGTCTTCTACATAGCCTCCCCCGACAACGCCGGCGGCCGTCCTTACGAGCAGGCCATCCGCGAGCACTACGGAGACAAGATCGAAGTAAAGACCCCCCTCCCCCGCGAAGACACCGGCGGCATCTCGATAGAGAAAGCGCGTCGGATGCTCGGCTACGACCCGAAGCGTTCGTGGAGCGACTACCTCGACGAGAACGGGAAGCTGAAGCCGGGCGTGACGGGGCTTTTCAGCTAGTCGGCACGGCGCTTCGCACCTCTCAGCACGCTCCGGCTTCGCCTACGCTTTCAGCTAAAGGATAGGGGCGGGACGCTTATCGGACGGCTCTCTAGCCGCAGATGAGGCGGTGTGGCATGCTCCCTGCCGGCAGGCGACGCTCATCCCAACCGGGAGGTTCCGCTGTGAGATCCGACGCGTTCGTCGATCGGCGTCCCGAGGACGCCGGGTGGGGCCATGCCTCCGGTCCCGGCTCAGAGGACGGGGCCCGGCTGCACTACGTCAGACGGGGCGGGGGCGAGACGGTCGTCGTGTTGCTGCATGGCTGGCCGGGGTTCTGGTACGACTGGCGGCGTGTGTTACCGCTCCTGGCCGAGGAGTTCGACGCCATCGCCCCCGACTTTCGCGGCTTTGGCGGCTCGGACAGGCCGAACCTGCCGCCCGAGCGGTTCGCCACCGAGGGGTGTTACGCGGAGGACGTTTTGGCCCTGCTCGACCACCTGGAGGTCGGACGCTGCATCGTCGTCGGGCACGACATCGGGGCGGTCGTGGCCCAGGCCATCGCGCGACGGAGGCCGGATCTTATCTCTGCTATGGCGCTGTTCAACCCCTCCTACCCCGGCGTCGGCGAGAGGCGCCACGAGCCTTCGGCGCAGCGCGAGATGTGGTACCAGCACCTGCACGTTCTCCGCTGGTCCGATCAACTCCTCGGCCACGACCGCGCAACCGTAGAGCTCTACCTGCGCCACTTCTACGACCACTGGGTAGGACGCAAAGAGAGCGTACGCCCCGAAGAGTTCCGGGCGATCGTCGACGCCTTCGCCCGACCCGGGGCGATGAGATCGAGCCTCGCGTGGTACCGGGCCAGGGCCGCTGAACGGGCAAGGCGGGGCACGGCTTACGCCGGGACGCCCGAGGAGATCACGTGTCCCACCGCCGTCCTCTGGGGAGAACTCGACCCCGTCTTCCCGCCGGAATGGTCGGACCGCCTGCCCGAGTTCTTCCCGAACATGACAAGCCTCCGGCGCCTCCCCGGCGTCGGACACTTCGTACCATTCGAAGCACCAGAAGACGCACTACAAGCCATCCGCGAAGCCCAAGAAGCAACATCCGAATAAGACGATCACCCCGAAACCCACCCGATCAAACGCACCGCCGCCTCGGCCCCAAACCCCAAAAAGCTGACCGCTGAAAGCGAGGGCCGAGAGGCCCGACGCGTGCTGAAAGCGGAGCCCATAGGGCGCAGCGTGCTGAAAGCCGGCAAAGCCGGCGTGCTACAACGCTAGCTCTCTTCCAGCGTCGGCTCCGGGTTCTGCGAGGACTCGACCGTGGTCACCTTGTAGCCCGCTTCTTCCAGCGCCCTGACCGTGCCCGAGGGGTTCGTAGTTTCGAGGCGGAGGACTATGAGGCGGTGGCTGGCGAGGCCGGCCGGGGAGAGGAAGACGCCGCCGATGTTGACCTTGTGGTCCCGGATCACGTCGGTCACGTCGGCGAGCCGGCCTGGCTCGTTCGCCACCTCGACCTCGACCCAGCTTCCCCTGCCGTGGGCGCCGACGAGCTCGATGAGGGTCTGCATCATGTCCGATGAGGTGATGATGCCGACGAGCCCGCCGTCGGCGACGACGGGGAGGCAGCCGATCTTGCGGTCGTTGAGCTCCCTGGCCGCGTGCTCGATGGTGTCGAGCGGGTGGATGGTCGTGAGTCCCGTGCTCATTATGTCCCCGAGCCGGCTCCAGTTGAGCGCGTCCCGCTCCCCGGTCGAGCCGCGCGGCGGGCTTGTGTCCCTGAGATCCCTGTCGGAGACGAGCCCGACCAGACGCCCATCGTCGACCACCGGCAGGTGCCGGATGTTCATCTCCCGGCACAGCCTCCACGCCTCTGCCGCACTCGCCTCGGGCCCCAACGTCACCACGTCCCGCGTCATCGAATCCCTCACGCGCAACACCCGCATCACCCCTCTGTC
>CAXTDD010000031.1:10148-11243 GCA_964242955.1 uncultured Rubrobacteraceae bacterium
CCCACCACAGACGTCGCGAAGCCGCATTGGGGGCTGAGCGCGAGCCTTTCGAGGGGGACGTACTTCGAGGCTTCGCGGATGCGCCCCTCGAGTTCCTGCGGCGTCTCGGGCCTGCCGGACTTGGTCGTGACGAGGCCGAGGACGGCCACCTTGTCCTCGGGGACGTGGGCGAGGGGCTCGAAGGTGCCGCTGCGCTCGTCGTCGTACTCGAGCATGAGCCTGTGGGCGTTGACGTTGGCGAAGAGGTGACGGGCGAGCGGCTCGTAGGAGCCGGAGACGAGCCAGCGGCTGCCCTGGTTGCCCTTGCACAGGTGGAAGGCGAAGGTGACGCCGGGGTGGTCGCCTATGACGTGGTTGTCGAGCTCGACGCCGCGGGACATCCAGCGGTCGAAGGGCCAGCCCCGCTCCTCGTAGAACCGGCGGGTCTTCGGGTCCAGCAAGAGCGGGTAGTGCGGCGCGTCTAGCTGGATGTACCCGGCACCCAGCCGGACCAGCTCGTCGACCTCTTCGCGCAGGATCTGCGCGACGTCCTCCAGGAAGAGATCCAGGGTAGGGTAAGCCTCCCTGGAGAGCCCCGGCGACCACAGGTTGGCGTACATGCTCGGGCTCGGCAGCGTGACCTTGACGACCCTGTCCGTGCGCGCCCTGGCGTAGACGAATTCCTCGACGGAGAGGTGGCGTTTCCGCCGAAGCTTGCCGACAGCCCCGAGCTCGGGTGGACGCTCCGTGTTCTTGTCCCCGACCGCCGCATCGCCGTGCCAGTCGCCCCACAGCCACGCGTCGATGGTGTACCCGGAGAAGCCGTCGACGGCCTCGACGAGCTGGCTCTGGAAGGACTCGCGCCGCATCTCGCCGTCCGTCACGACCGGAAGGCCCGCCCGCTCCTGCAACCCGATGGCCCAGTCCACAGCCCCGTCCTCGATACGCTTGAAATCGTAAGCGGACATCTCTCCGTTCGCGTGGCACTGCCTGGCTTCCAGCAGTTCGGGTGGCCTCAGGAGGCTGCCCACGACGTCGGCACGGATGGTGAGGGTTTTCTTCATGGGGGCAGTCTAGCATTGGGCTTCGTTGTAGGGGCGGGGCATAGTATTAGGG
>CAXTDD010000032.1:0-2732 GCA_964242955.1 uncultured Rubrobacteraceae bacterium
AGAAGGTCAAAGAAGGCATCAGGGCGATGGTCGTGCCGGGCTCCATGCGCGTCAAAAAGCAGGCCGAGGAGGAGGGCCTCATGGAGGTCTTCACGGAGGCCGGCTTCGACTGGCGCAACGCAGGGTGCTCGATGTGCCTCGGCATGAACCCCGACATACTGCAGCCCGGCGAGCGGTGCGCCTCGACCTCCAACCGCAACTTCGAGGGGCGCCAGGGCAAGGGCGGCAGGACGCACCTCGTCAGCCCCGCGGTCGCGGCTGCGACGGCGGTGATGGGAAGGTTCGCTTACCCGTCCGAACTCGGCGTGCCCGTGGAGGTGCTCTAGTGGAGGCCGTAAAGACCGTCGAGGGCAAGGCGCTCCCGCTCGGGTGGGACGACGTGGACACCGACCAGATTGTGCCCAGCGACGCCCTCAAGCGCATCGAGCGCACCGGCTTCGGCCAGTTCCTCTTCTCCGCCTGGCGCGAGGACCCGGACTTCGTCCTCAACAAGCCCGAGCACGAGGGCGCGGTTGTACTCCTCGCCGGCCAGAACTTCGGCTCCGGCTCCAGCCGCGAGCACGCGCCCTGGGCCATCCAGGACTACGGCTTCGGCGCCGTCATAGCGCCGTCCTTCGCCGACATCTTCAAGAACAACTGCGCCAAGATCGGGCTTCTGGCGGTGGAGCTACCGGAGGAATCCGTCCAGAAGCTCCTCGATACGGTCCGTGAGGACCCGGAGGCGGTCGTCTCCGTGGACCTCGAAGGCCGCGTCGTGAAAGCCCCCGGCTTCGAGGAGCCCTTCGCCTTCGACAACTTCGCCCGTTACCGGCTCCTGAACGGCCTCGACGACATAGCGTTGACGCTGACGCAGGAAGAAGATCTCGACGCCTTCGAGAAGTCCAGGCCCTCTTACTTGCCGAGCGTGCTGTAGCCCCGGCGCCCCTGTTGTGTCATATTTCGTGCACTGTCGGCGCTAGAGAGGACCAGAGTCGTGGCGAAAAAGAAGGACAAGGCCGTAAAGGATCTCGCCAAAGACGTAAAGAAGCTCCGCAAGGAGAACGAGAAGCTCGCCAAGTCCCTGGAGAAGACGCGAGAGGACCAGGACAAATCCAACCGCAAGCTCCGCAAGCTCATCGAGAAGCGCCTGTCCGTGGCCGACACCGCCCCGGATGTGACGGAAGACCCTACGGGCCGCGACGAGACTACGGAAGAGCCACAGGCTGTAGAGACGGTGACGGAGGCTGGCGAGGACCAGGAAGCTCCCGAGGCTTCGGCGGACGGAACGCAGGACCAAGAAGAAGGCCCCGAGGTCACCGACGCCGCGCAGCGCCGGGCCGACGAGTTGGGCGTAGACCCGACGGGCGTCGAGGGCACGGGCTCCGGCGGGCGCGTCCTCGTCAAGGACGTGGAGGCTGCGGCGGGCCAGTAGGTGGGAAGAAGGCCGCCACGTTGGCCGGGCGCGCTTGACGGGCGGCGCAGACGCTCGTATTACGGATGTTCTACCGGGCGTCTACGGCGAAGTATCGCGCCCCGAGGTCCCGGTCTCCGGGGTCACCACGAGATGTTCCCGATGGTAGGTGAGAAAGCTAGGGTTGATGTGGTGGTCTCTGTGAACGGTAAGGCTGTTGCCACCGCCGCCTATCAAGGATAGGTCGTCGGCGATTGAGACGGCACCGTTGTCGAAGAGTACGTGGTGGTTTGGACACAAACACAGGATGTTGTCTTCTGTGTCCGGGCCGTCATGCGGGGCGCCAAGCGGGCGTATGTGCGCGGCCTCGGAGTACGGTCCCGCAGGACATTCCAGCCGGGTTCCGCACACCTGACATCTGTGGTCGTAGAGGGCCTTGATCTTCCTCGACCGCGCCGAGTCCCTCACGATCCTCGAAACCCTGACTTCTTGGCGTCGTGGAACAGAATAACCGGCCGGCTCCTCACGTACCTCCTGGCCGGCCGTTACCTTGTCTGGGATTTTAGCCAGACGGAAGCGCCAGATTCTGAATCCTGACCTGCCAACCTGGTGCCAAAAATCCTCGACCGTATACAACCCGTCGTAGCTGTAGCCGGAGGGCGGCGAGTACGGCGAGTCGTGGTTGGAGCCCCGGATCACGCGAACCGGAAGGCCGTTCTGCTTGCTGAGCGCAAGGGCCCTGTTCCCGCGTGCAAAAGGCTGATCGTGGACCTGCTGACCGGTGACCTGATCTCTCCCCCCGTGGCCGGTGTAGATGATGATGTCCCCGTGGTCCGCGTCGTCCTCGTATCCGCCGGAGAGAACTATGGACTCTGCGCCGTCCGTTTGGCTCCCGGAGATGCCGGCCTGGGTTGGCACGTGCACCCTGCTCTCGTTGAGTTCGGCGCGATTCTCGAAAAGGCTTCCCTCCGGATAACCGGGTACGTGTCCGAAGGTCCGCTCCGCCATGCCGAGACCTACCGGATCACGTACTGCTCTGAAGTCTGGCACCCGGTGTCGCCACGGCGGGATTGTACATGAGTGGCCGCACCACAAGCTAGCGTGATAGGGTTTGGTCCTGTTCTGGCCAGGAGCCCGTCACGGGAACGAGGAGGCTTTGTTATGGCGTATGTGCAGGTCGGGGAAGAGAACGGCGCGCCGGTCGAGTTGTACTACGAGGATCACGGTTCCGGGAGCCCGGTCGTCCTGATCCACGGCTGGCCGCTCTCCGGCCGGTCCTGGGAGAACCAGGTGCCCGCGCTCGTGGACGCCGGCCACCGCGTCGTAACCTACGACCGCCGCG
>CAXTDD010000032.1:2832-11135 GCA_964242955.1 uncultured Rubrobacteraceae bacterium
CAGGTGCCCGCGCTCGTGGACGCCGGCCACCGCGTCGTAACCTACGACCGCCGCGGTTTTGGCAGCTCTTCCCAACCGTGGGGCGGCTACGACTACGATACCTTCGCCGCCGATCTCGATGCGCTACTGGGCCACCTGGATCTGAACGACGTGACGCTGGTCGGGTTTTCGATGGGCGGCGGCGAGGTCGTCCGCTACATCGGCAAGTACGGCACCGGGCGGGTATCGAAGGCCGTTCTTGCCGCCGCCGTGCCACCCTACCTCTACATAAGCGACGACAACCCCGGGGGCGGGCTGGACGACGCGACGATAGGGCAGTTCGAGGACGGGGTGCGCGGCGACCGCATCGCGTTCCTCGATGGCTTTCTTACCCAGTTCTTTACCGCTGGCGAGCGGTCGGACCTGGTCAGCGAGCCCAGCCGGCTCTACCAACGCGAGATCGCCTCCTTCGCCTCGCCGAAGGGGACGCTGGACTGCATCGCCGCGTTCGGGCGCACCGACTTCCGCGACGACCTCGCCAGGGTCACCGTGCCGACGCTCATCATCCACGGCGACTCGGACGCGATCGTCCCGTTCGAGATGAGCGGCGCACGCTCGCACGAGGCGATCGAGGGCAGCTCGCTGGCCCTGATCGAGGGCGGCCCGCACGGCCTGAACGCCACCCATCCCGAGCAGTTCAACCGCGCGCTGCTCGACTTCCTCGGCTGATACGCTGCGACGTCCAACCGGGCTCTCTCCGGGTCCTGTGACCGGCGAAGAGCGGGTCGCGTACCCACCACGAGCCCGCAACGCTTCGAGGGGGTTTCGATGGTCGAAGTCGCCATAATGATCGAAGGCCAGAACGGGATCGACTGGGACCGCTGGCGGCGGCTGGGTCGGGCCGCCGAGGACCTGGGTTACGCGGGACTCTACCGCTCCGACCACTTCACGAACCCGACCGGACCCAACATGGACGCCCTGGAGCTCTGGTCTTCCCTAACGTGGCTGGCGGACAATACGGAGAGGATCGAGTTCGGGCCGCTAGTCTCGCCGGTCTCTTTCCGCCACCCGGTCGTCACCGCCTGGCAGGCCTCCGCGGTGGACAACCTCGCCGGCGGCCGGCTGCGGCTCGGCATCGGGGCTGGCTGGCAGGAGCGCGAGCACGCCGCCTTCGGCTTCGACCTGCTGGATACCGGCCGCCGCTTCGCGCGCTTCGAGGAGGGCCTAGAGGTTGTCACCCGGCTTCTGCGCAATAGGGAACCTGTTTCCTTCGACGGCGAGTTCTACCGCCTGAACGACGCCCTCCTGTCGCCCCGCTCGCCGCGGCCCGGCGGCATACCGATAGTCATCGGGGGCAACGGTCCGCGGCGGACGCTGCCGCTGGCGGCCCGCCACGCCGACGAGTGGAACGCGGTCTTCGTAACGGCCGACGGGTTCGCGGACCTCGACGCCAGGCTGGACGGGTTGCTGCGGGAAGCAGGGCGTCCGCTGGAGAGTGTGCGACGGACCCTGATGACGCGCGCCGTCTTCTGCCGCACGCAGGCTGGGGTGGACCGCAAGCTGGACGGTGTCCCGCGTGAGGACATCCCGGACGCCGTTATCGCCGGTACGGCCGACGAGTTCGTCGACCGGCTCGGCCGGCTGTCCGAGGCCGGGGTGCAGCGGGTGATGCTGCAGTGGTTGGAGGTGGATGACATCGACGGCCTGGAGGCAATGTCAGGGTCAGTGCTGCCGCAACTCTGAGGTCCGGCCGGGTGGCGGCACGCGTCCCACGGGAGGATAATCCGGCATGGAGCCGCGCGCCAAGCTCGTCGGGTTCAATCACGTCGCCGTCGAGGTCGACGACGTGGACAGGGCGCTGGAGTTCTACGGGCGCATCTTCGACTTCGAGCTTCGCGGGCGCGGGCCGAAGATGGCCTTCATCGACGCCGGCGACCAGTTCATCGCCGTCGCCGGAGAACGGACGCAGCCGCCGGACGAGCACCGCCATGTCGGCATCGTCGTGGACGACAGGAAGGCCGTGCGGCGGGCTTTGAGGGGGATGGACGTGGAGGTCCTGCCGGGCAAGGGCCTGGACTTTATCGACCCGTGGGGCAACCGCTGGCAGGTCGTCGAGTACCGCGACGTCCAGTTCACCAAGGCCCCTGGGGTGCTCCGGGGTATGGGCCTGGGCGACCTGAAGAAGTCGCCGAAAGCTTTGGAAGAGTTGCGCGGAAAGGGACTGGAGTCGGAGTAGCTTCTACGGGGAGCGCGTCCCGCGATGCGTCCGCTACTCGCCGTCCACCTCTACGTCCACCTTCCCGTCGTAGAAGCAGAAGTGCCCCTCGACTTTTTGGGCCTCCGGCAAAGCTTCGGGGTACCCCCACACGATGTCCTCGACGCGTTCGCCCCCCGCCTCCACCGACCAGTGCGAGGCGATGCCCTTGTACGGGCACACGGACCGCGTCTCGCTTTCGACCAGGAGATCCCGGCGGACGTCTTCCGGCGGGACGTAGTAGCGCGGCGGCAGGCTGGTCTCGAACAGGACCTTGGGCCGGCCGGTCTCGGCCAGGACCTCGCCGTTCAGGCGGACCGTGACGTGCCTGGAGCTCTCCAGAACGTCCACCCGATGGTAGGGGTCGTGCGGGTGGCCGATGATCTCCTCGTCCTCTTCCAACCACTTGTCCATCGCGTCGTGGTAGAAGGCCACGTGGCCGGCCAGGTGCGGGGAGGTCTCGATCGGCTCGGGGTACCCCCACACCGCATTCTCGGCCACCCGACTACCGGCCCTCACCGACCAGTACGAGGCGTCCCCCTTGAACGGGCAGTGGGTCGTGTGGTCCGTCGCCTCAAGGAGGTCCATGCGGACGTCCCCCTCAGGGAAGTAGTAGACGGGCAGGTGCCCCGTCTCGTGCAAAAGTTTCACGGAGCGGCTGTCCGCGACCGTCTCGCCGCCGAACACGGCCCGCACCCGCTTGGGCGAATCCTCCAGGTACAGGACGTGGCGCCCGGGCGCCCCAACCTCGAAGTTGAACTCGCCGTTCCCCCCCTCGCCGAACGGTCCGGCCCCCAGCGCTAGCGCCATATCAACCTCTCCTCCTCGTACGGTTGCACCCCCCAATCTTACACCGAGGTCCCGGCGCGAGAACCGTGTACCGGCCCGACCCACCTCCCCAGCATGGAGAGACCGGACGAACCCAACAGCCTCGTCCCGAACTTCCTGAAAAGCTGAAAGCCGCCGTAGGCGGCGTGCTGAAAGTCCCCGAGGGGGACGTGCTGATAAGCGTAGGCGTAGCCGGAGCGTGCTGAAAGGCGCCGCAGGCGCCGTGCTCTAGAGCACCGTGACCCTGACGGGCGCTGTGCCGGTCGCTGTCAGCCCGATCTCCTCGGCCGCCACGAGCGAGAGGTCTATGTCCCGCCCTCCCACGAAAGGCCCCCGGTCGTTGACGACGACCTTCACGGACTCGCCGCCGTAGGCCACCCGAAGCTCCGTCCCTATCGGCAAACTCTTGTGCGCCGCCGTGTACCGCTCCGGCTCGTAGGACTCGCCGCTCGCCGTCGGGCTCCCCTCCAGCGAGCTCGCGTAGTAAGAAGCGACCATGCCGCGCGTGTCCGCCCCCTCCGAAGTACCGCCAGAATTCCGGGGAGCCCCTGACACGTCCGAGCTCCTGACGTGCGTGACGTCGGAGACAACCTCGCGCTCCGTTTCACCCCGCAGCACGAACAACGCGAGCGCGGCCACCAGCAACCCCAGGAACGCCGCCACAAAAACTTTGCTGGAGAAGACCTTCGACAAGATTCCAGGAATTTAACACGCCGAAACGCCATTGCAACGTTTCCGCAATATCCTGTAAAAGGAACCCTCCGGCAGCGTTTGCGTAGTATGGGGCGTTGGCGGTACAGGAAGGATGGGCGTGGCAGAAGACGGGCTCTTTCAGATGGACCTCAATTTGCATCCGAACGAGGCTTCGGGGCTGTCGGTTATCGAGGACGGAGCCTTATTGGAGGCCCAGGGGTGGGACGTCGGGTTCTGGGCGGTGTTGGACGAGGGCAAGATCGAGGACTGCGTGGCGGCCATCGGGCACCGGCGGGGCTCGTCGCAGGAGGATGGTTGGGAGATAGAGCGGTTGCGGGCGCGGGTGACCGGGGACGCGGGCCGGACGGAGGACGCCGAGGCGATCACGCGCGACTCCGCCACAGGGTTCGTCTACGTCCTGGGGTCCCACTTCGGGAGCAAATCCGGGCCGCTCCAGCCCAAGAGGGGCTTCGTCGCCCGCTTTAGCGAGGCCGAGGTCGAGCACGTCACCAGGAAACCCGCCATGCACCTGGAGGTTGCCCGCCGCAGCTTCGTCCTCCACCGCGCCGTCAACGACGCCTTCGGGGAGCATGGGATGGACCTGATCCCGTTAGGAGAGCAGGCCCGCGAGGCGTTCATAGACGCCACCATCAGGCGCGGCAAGAAGGAGAGAAAGAAGTGGGCCGGCCTCGTGCGCGAGGACGACTACCCGATCAACGTAGAGGGCGCCGCCTTCCGCCGGGACGGCTCCCTGCTCCTCGGCCTCCGCTTCCCGACCGCCGCGAACGGACGCCCCATCCTCGTCGAGATCGAAGGCATCGAACGCCTCTTCGAGAAGGACGGCCAACCCGAAGTCCTGGGCTTCTGGACCGCGGACGCCGTGGGCCGGGGCGGCGACGTAGCCGGCGTCCGCGACCTCGCCCTGCACTCCACGGAGGGCGACGAAGAGTTACACCTCGTGACCGGCAACGTGGACAGTCGGGACAAGGGGAGTGTGCTGATCGAGGATTACCCCGGCGGCCGGGAGACCGTCGCCACCCACTTCCGCTGCCCCATGCCGCCCAACGCCCACTCCGGCGAGCTAAAGGGCGCGTTCGTCCGCGAGTTCCCGAACCTGCCGCGCGTCGAGGGCCTGGCCGTCGCCGACAACGACCGCGCCTACTACGTCACCGACGAAGACGAGGGCGTCCACCTGCGCATGACGCGCTTCTTGGAAGGGAGTGCCCGCTAGGACGGAGGCTCGTTTGTTGTTCGCGCCTCAGCCTGGCTCGCACCACCCGACGTCGAGCTTGCGGAAGTCCTTATCGAAAGAGGTCACGCCTTCGCCTTGAGATCTGGCCGTACCGGCCAGAAGTGCGTCGGCGAAGTCCACGTTGCTCTCCGCCATGATCTCTAATGCCCGGATCATGGTCCTCGCGCCTTCGACCTTCAGGGCGGGTTGCTCCAGGAGCGGGATGAGGGCGCCGGATATCTCGCCTTTGGAGTACCCGTAGAACGATTGAAGTACCCAGACCGTCTCGGCCACCACGACGGAATGCACCCGAAGCGGAATTCCAGTCTGCTCCGCCTCCTCCAGCAACCCGGACGCCCGACGGGCGAGATCTGGAGGATCGCCGGTCAGGAAACGCAGCAGCACGTTGGCATCAACCCACCAGGAATTCTTCTCGCTCAAGGGCCTCCGAGCGTCTCGCGGGCGAGATGCCCCCGCGCCGCTTCCCGCTCAACCTCTTTGCCCGGATAACTTCGGGTCGCGGGCAGGCTGCCCATGAGCTCTCCGAGACACTTTCGACGTTCGACCCTGAGCCGCGCGGAGTCGCCCTCGATATCGAACACGACGCGATCTCCGCTCTTCAGCCCCAGCCGCTCTCTTATGTCCTTGGGAATCGTGAGCTGCCCCTTGCTGGTCATCGTTGCCCTTGACAAACCTCGACTCCTTACTTTGAAAAGTAAATCTTACCACGGGAGCCGGTACTGGAGATCAAAAACATCGTTCCGATCGGAGATAGCGCCGGCGTTCGCCTCACGCTTTAACGGGCACCTGCTCCAGGTATGGCACGGTCATGGGGCCTTCGGGGAGGACGGCTATGGGGGCGTCTTCGCCGATGCTCTCCAGCTCCTCGGAGATGCGGGCGGCTATGTCCTCGACGGGTTCGAGGTGGACGTTGCGGACGTCTTCGGGTGGGATCTCGCTGTGGAGGGCGACGCGCGATCTCTGCAGGATGTGGGCGAAGAGCTGGACCTGCCACTGGTCGTACTTCTGGAAGCCGGGGGCGTAGATGGTCTCGAGCATGGCTTCGGGGGAGTCGTGTTCGAGGAGCATGGCGCGGAAGTTGCCGTGGGCGGGGAAGCCGTCGTCGCAGCGGGCGGCGCAGATGATGAGGCCGCCTTCGGAGACTATCTGGCCCGCCGCGGACATGCCTTTGACGGCCTGGTAGAGGTTCTGGTCGAGGGGGTAGCCGCCGTTGGTGGTGACGACGATGGGGTAGTCGTGCTCGCAGGGGACCATGACGGAGGATTTGCTCGCCTCGCAGCCCTTCTCGTGGGCGGTGATGGGGTCGCCGCAGTAGAAGCCCGTGATCTCGCGCTCGCGGTTTAGGGTGACGTTTATGCAGAAGTCGAGGGGCAGGAGGGAGCCGTTTTGACGGATCTGGTCCTGCGTCGGGTTGTCTTCGAGGACGCCCCAGGTGCTGCGCTCGTGGCCGATGACCGCGGCCCTGTGGTAGTGCATGATCGAATCGACGTCCGCCACGGCCGGGAAGACGCCCTTGTACCCGCCCGAGAACCCGGCCATGAAGTGCGGCTCGATAAACCCGAGTACGATCCTCCGGTCGGCCTCGACGTACGCGCGGTTCATGTAGACGTCCCGCCCCTCCGGGGTTCTGCCGGCGGGGGCGAGCGTGCCGGGGTCGTGGGCGTCGTGGTTGACGACGCGGTAGTTCGCGTAGACGTCCCGGCCGACCATCGCGATCAGTTCTTCTTCGGAGTTGGCGCGGTGGGAGCCGGTGCCGTTGACGATGGTGACGTTCTCAGGCAGGACGTGGTCCAGTTCTCCGAAGAGCCAGGGGAGGAGGCGTTCGCGGGGCAGGGCGCGGGTTATGTCCGGGATCACGACGGCGAGCCGCTCGTCGGCGCCGACGATCTCCTTCAGCGGCGCGGAGCCGATGGGGTTCCGCACCGCCCCCCTGAACGCCGCCGCTTCGTCGCCCAACCCTTCCTCCGTCCTGGGCGCGAGCACGGTCACGTTGGAGGACGGAATCTCTACGTCCAGGTTGCCCGTGCCGTATTGCAGTTGCGCTTTCACCGACGACGCCCTCCCCACCCCGCGAGCGCGGGGTCTCCCGAACCCTACCGTCCGGCCCATTCTATACGCGGACGGGCGCCGATGGTTTTGGAAGTCCGGCCCCTACCTGCGGGTCCGCTTGAACACCCTCACGTTCCTGTCACCCCGGACCTCGATCTCCTCGCGCCGGCCCCCCTCCGCGCGCGCCGCGGCGTCGGCGTCGAACGGGTCCCTCTCCCTGGCGGCCTCCTCGGAGGTCTCTCGCGGCGGGTAGGTCTCGGATTCCGCGCGACCCGGCTCCCCGAGCGGGACGTCGAGATCCCGCCGGGGTGCGGTGCTCGGGGGTCTGGACTGCGCGGGGCGCTCGGAGGGTTCCGCGCGTTCCCCGAACTCTGTGTCCACCGAGCGGCGCAGATCCTCTTCCCGCGCGGCGTCCTCCACGGGGGAGTCGTAGTAGCCGCCGTAGCCGCCGCTGCTCTGCATGGAGGACGGGCGTTGCAGGCCGAAGTAGCCGTGGACGCGGTCCTCGTAGTCCGGCGTTATGTCGTTGTCGTCGTCGAAGGTAGGGGCGTGCTTTATGGCTTCTTCGTCCGCGGCGACCTCGATAAGCTTGCGGCGATCGTTCACGCGCACGATCTCTACCGGGATCAGGGTGGACTTCATCCCCAGGAACCCCGTCTTTACCCCGATGTACTCGGGCTGGTCGTTCTCGTCCACGAAGATGTCGTCCACCTTGCCGACCTTCTCGTAGTGCTGGTCGTAGACCGTGTACTCGTTGTACGCCTGCTCCAACGCTGCGAAGCTGTCTCCGCCGTTCCCTGCGCTCATCTCGACCTCCTGCACGCTCTCTTTTTGCTTCGTCCCTTTCTTACCCTCGTAACCGGAAACAAAGACCCTAGATAGAGTCCGCGTCTTCCAGTATCTCGTCGGCGTGGGTCTCGGGGGAGACTTCGGGGTAGACCTTATGGACGTTGCCGTCGGGGGTGAGCAGGAAGGTGACGCGCCTGGCGTAACCCTTCTCCTCGTTCATGATGCCTAGAGTCTCTGCCGCGCGGCCGTCCTCGTCGGTGAGGAGCGGGAAGTTGAGGCCGTACTTCTGGCGGAACTCGCGGTGGGACTCGGGCGAGTCCAGGGAGACGCCGTAGACTTTTATGCCGGCCTCGCCGTAGTCGGTCATGCGGTCGCGGAAGGCGCAGGCCTCCTTGGTGCAACCGGGGGTGTCGTCTTTGGGGTAGAAGTAGAGGACGGTCTTCTGGCCCGTGAGGTCGT
>CAXTDD010000033.1:0-8227 GCA_964242955.1 uncultured Rubrobacteraceae bacterium
TGCTGCGGTTCACCCGCGTTAGTCGTCCGCTCGTCGGGCTCGGTTTGGTGTGGCTTGTCTCAGCCGCCGGGGGCGTGTGGTGGATGTGGCAGGTGGCGGTGCCGATGAACGCCGTCACCGTATTGGGCGCGGTGGCGCTCAGCTCCATCGTGTTCGTGCCTTACGTGTTGGACCGGATCTTCGCGCCAAGGCTGGGTGCAATTGGTGGGTTGCTGCTGTTTCCCGCCGCCCTCGCGTCCGGTCAGTACCTGATAGCCGTCGTCAGCCCGTTCGGCACCGCGTACGGCCTGCTCGCGGCCACCCAGCACGGCAACCTGCCCCTGCTGCAAGTTATCTCGCTGACCGGACCCTACGGGATCGGCTTTCTTATCGGCTGGCTCGCGACCGTGGTCAACCGGGTGTGGGAGAACCCGATGCCCTGGCGCGAGAGCCGGGTCGTGATCGGCGCATACGCGGCCGTGCTCGTCGTCGTACTCGCCGGGGGCGGGGTTCGCGTGGCGTTCTTTCCCCCGACGCGGAGAGCGTGCGCGTGGCCGGCATCAGCCCGGACAGGTCCGCCGTGGCCGGCATGCACCGGATGCTCGGGGGGACGGCCGGCGGGGTAGTAGCCACGCAGAACGCGTCCCAGGAAGACGGGGTGATCGACGCGCAAAGCGTGTCCCGGGAAGACTCGGCGGGCGTCCGGGCGGCCTTCGAGGAGAACAACGCAGAGCTGCTGTCGGAGACGCGGCAGGCGGCGCGGGCCGGCGCGGAGATCGTGGTCTGGTCGGAGCAGGCGGCGCACGTCCTGGCGTCCGACGAGCCCGGGTTCCTGGCCGAGGCCGCCTCCGTTGCGCGGGAGGAAGGGATCTACCTGCAGGTCGCCGACCAGGTGTATCTGCCGGAGGTGCCGTTCGTCCGCAACCAGACGAACATGATCGATCCCACGGGCGAGGTGGTGTGGACGTACGACAAGTCGCGCCCGATCCCGGGGCTGGAGGGCTACCCGCCCGGCGACGGACCGGTTCCGGTCGTGGAGACGCCGTACGGGCGACTGGCCACCCTGACCTGCTTCGACGCCGACTTCCCGGCATTGGCCCGGGTCGACGCCGACATCATGATCGTGCCGGCGCGCGACTGGGCCGAGATCGGCGGGGTGCACAGCCAGAAGGCGAGCCTGCGGGCTATCGAGAACGGCTATTCGCTGGTTCGGCAGGCCCACTACGGCGTGTCGGGCGCGGTCGATCCCGAAGGTCGCATCCTCGCCGCGCAGGACTACGCCGCGACGGAGGAACCGACCATGATCGCGGACGTGCCAACGCGCGGCACCCCCACCGTCTACGGCCTCGTCGGCGACGCTTTCGCGTGGCTGTCCGCCGCGGGCACCATCCTTTTGGTCAGCATCGGTCTCGTCCGCCGGCGGCCTGGCGCGCCCGAAGGGACGTAGCGGCCGTTCGTGCGGGGCGCCCTGCCAGGCAACTCCGCGCGGGGTTCCGATGGCACGCGCTTTGCGAAGGGCTAGCGGAAGCTCTGGATGCCGGTTATGGCGTTGCCGAGGATGAGGGTGTGGACCTCGTCGGTGCCCTCGTAGGTGCGCACGCTCTCCAGGTTCGCCATGTGGCGCATCGGCGGGTGCTCCAGCGTCACCCCGTTGCCCCCGAAGACCGTGCGGGCCTCGCGGGCTATCTCGATCGCCTCGCGGACGTTGTTAAGCTTGCCGAGGCTGATCTGCTCCGGTTTGAGCGTGCCCTTGTCCTTCATCCTGCCGATGTGGAGCGCCAGCAGGGTTCCTTTCTCTATCTCGATGAGCATGTTCACCAGCTTCTGCTGCACGAGCTGGAACGAGCCTATCGGCGCGCCGAACTGCTCCCTCTCCCCGGCGTACTCGAGCGCCGACTCGTAGCAGTCCCTGGCCGCACCCATTGCACCCCAGATGATGCCGTAGCGCGCCTCGTTGAGGCAGGCGAACGGGCCGCCGAGACCCTTCGCCTCGGGCAGCATGGCGCTTTCGGGGAGGCGGACGTCCCCGAAGGTGACGTCGCACTGGATGGAGGCGCGCATCGAGAGCTTCGGGGTGATGTCCGTGGCGCGGAAGCCTTCGGCGTCCGTCGGCACCAGGAAACCGCGGACGGGGTTCTTCTCCTCGTCCGTTCTCGCCCACACTACGGCGACATCGGCGATGGTCGCCAGCCCGATCCAACGCTTCTCCCCGTTCAGGACCCAGTCGGAACCGTCCCTGCGGGCGAACGTCTTCATGCTGGCGGGGTCCGATCCCGCGGTGGGCTCGGTCAGGCCGAAGCAGCCGATGGCCTCGCCTTTTGCCATCCTCGGCAGCCACTCCTCCTTCTGCTCCTCGGAGCCGAACTTGTAGATGGCGCTCATGGCGAGGGAGCCCTGAACGCTGACGAAGGTCCTCAACCCCGAGTCGCCGGCTTCCAGTTCCATGCAGGCGATGCCGTACTCGACGGCGCTTCTGCTCGCGCATCCGTGGCCTGTGAGGTGCATGCCCAGCAGGCCCAGCTCGGCGAACATGGGCACGATCTCCTTCGGGAAGACGGCCGCATCGAACCAGTCCTTGATGTTCGGTTTGATCTCCTCCCGCACGAAGCGGCGCACCCGGTCGCGGACCGCGAGCTCTTCCTCCGAGAGGTGGGCCTCGACGTTCAAGAAGTCGTGCCCGGGTGGATTCTCTGGCGCCTCTCGCCCGTTCCGCCCGACGTCCGTGCGTGCCGCGGTCATACGCCCACCTCGACCAATCGTCTCGACTGCTTCTCCCGGTCGGCCGATTATCACATATCGCCCGGCGCCGGTTCGCGGAAGCTCTTACTCCCCGTCCCTGGCCCGGGGCGACGACCAGGGTTAGACTGCCCGGATGAACGAGCCGCGTCGCGTACCTTTCGATGAACTCCTCTGGGCGGACGATGGCCCCGGCATCCGGGCCCGCGAGGTCGACGTCCAGGGGGCGCGGTGGGCCACGGTCGAATACGAGGCGGGGGCGGTGCGCGAAGAGTGGTGCGAGGAGGGGCACCGCGGCTTCGTCCTGACGGGTGAGATCGAATACGAGTTCGATGACGGCAGCGAACCCCTCCACGCGTCGGAGGGCGAGGCGTTCTTCCTTCCGCCGGCCCCGCTGGGTGGCGGGGCGCATCGCGGTCGCAATCCATCCGAAGGCCCGACCCGGCTCTTCCTCATAGACGGCGCGGCCGGCGCCTGATGCTCCCGCTCGAAGGGTTGAGGGTCCTCGACCTGTCGCGGGTGCTGGCCGGTCCCTACGCGACGATGGCACTCGCCGACCTCGGGGCCGACGTTCTCAAGATAGAGCACCCCGAACGCGGCGACGACACCCGCCACTGGGGTCCGCCCTTCGTCGGCGGAGAGTCGGCGTACTTTCTCTCCGTAAACCGGAACAAGAGGTCTGTAGGCTTTGATCTAAAGTCGGAGGAAGGACTTGAGCGCGTCAAGCGCCTCGCGGCAGACGCGGACGTCGTCATCGAGAACTGGAAGCGCGGAGCCCTGGAAGGTATGGGCCTCGGCTACGAGGCGTTGAAGGAGGATAACCCGGACCTCGTCTACTGCTCGATCACCGGGTTCGGGCCGGGGCCGGATGAGGACCGTCCGGGCTACGACTTTCTGGTGCAGGCGCGGGCCGGGATCATGGGCATAACAGGCCAGCCGGGCGGGGAGCCCACCAAGGTCGGCGTCGCCGCGGCGGACATCTTCTGCGGGATGCTGGCGGCGAACGCGATCCTGGCCGCCCTCCACCGCCGCTCGGCGACGGGAGAGGGGGCGCACGTCGAAGTCCCCCTCTTCGAGTCCACCCTCTCCTGGCTCGCCAACCGCGGTCAAGAGTACCTCGTCACGGGCGAAGACACGGGCCTCATCGGCAACGCCCACCCCTCCATCGTCCCCTACCAGACGTTCCACGCCTCGGACAAACCCCTCGTCGTCGCCGTGGGCAACGACACCCAGTTCGGCCGCCTGTGCGAAGCCGTCGGCCTGCCGGACCTCGCCGACGACGAACGCTACGCCACAAACCCCGACCGGGTCGCCAACCGCAAGGAACTGGTCGCTGCCCTGCAAGGGCGGTTCTCCGCAAAGACGGCGGACGAGTGGGTAGATGGGATCAGGGCCGCGGGCGTGCCGTGCGGCCCGGTCAACACCCTATCTGACGTGTTCGAGGACCGGCACGTCGTGGGTTCTGGTATGTTGCAGGACGTCGAGCATCCGGCCGCCGGGGCGCTCAAAATGCTCGCCTCGCCGGTGCTCGTGGACGGGGAGCGGTTACCGGTGCGGCGCCCCCCGCCGACGCTCGGGCAGCACGATGGGTCGGAAGGTTGGCGGTAGGCGAGCGGGCCGCCGTCGTGATCTTGGACGACGACCGCATCCTGTTGATGCACCGTAGGAAGAGAGGCGAGGACTACTACATGGTGCCGGGCGGCGGCATCGAGCCCGGCGAGACGCCGGAAGAGGCGGCCGTGCGTGAGGCGGAGGAAGAGACAGGCCTCACCGTCAAGCTGAACCGCAAGCTCCGCGTCTTCGACGACGACGGCCGCGCGGGGCACTACTTCCTGGTCACCGAGTTCGACGGGGAGCAGCGGGTAGGCGGTCCCGAGCTAGAGCGGATGTCGCCCGATAACCGCTACGACCTGGAGTGGATCGAGGTCGGGCAACTCCGGAACGTAATCCTGCGCCCCGCCCACGCCGTCTCCGCCCTGGGCCTGGACGGAAACGACTTCCCGGACCGGACGTAGGCCTCAGCGCACCGGCAAGTGCGAGTCCCGGTAGACCGCCCACGCCGCGGACCGGGCGGGTACGGGCCCGTGGGGGTGTCGGCGTCACCCCCGGCGGGCTTGGGAAGGGTCGTTTATTCCGGGGCGTGGACGAGGATCTTCACGTGCCGGTCCTTGTGGTCCACCAGCTCCTCGAAACCGCCCTCCACCACGTCCGAGAGGGAGATGCGCTCGGTGATGATGCCCTCGGTCTTGATGCTGCCGTCCTCGAGCATGGCGATGGTGTCCGCGAAGTCCTCGGGCGTGTAGCAGATGGTGCCCGCGACGTTGAGCTCGGAGAGGACGATGTCGTTCGGGTTGATCTGTACCGGACCCTCCCAGATAGAGATGATGGTGACCATCCCGCCCTTGCGGGTCGAGTGCAGGGCCGTCTGGAGCGTCTCCTGGATGCCGGCGGCGTCGAACGAGTGTTCTCCGCCCCCTCGCCGTCTGTCAGCTCGCGGACCCGCGCGGCGACGTCCTCCTGGGTGGGATCTATGACCACGTCGGCCCCGAGTTCGATGGCCTTGTTCTTGCGGGCTTCCGAGACCTCCGCGACCATGATCCGGCCCGCCCCGCTCGCCCGCAGGCACTGGACGGTGACGGCGCCTATGGGCCCTCCCCCGAACACGACGGCGCTCTGCCCCTCTTCGAACCCGGCGCGGCGCACGGCGCACAGGCCGACGGCGATGGGCTCCACCAGGGCGCCCTGCTCGCTCGTGAGCCCCTGGGGCAGGCGGTGGATCATGTACGAGGGAACGACCGCGTACTCGGACATGCCCCCGCCGCCGCCCATCAGGCCGTAGAACCCGAGCTTCTCGCACAGGTTGGTAGCGCCCCGCCGGCACGCCGCGCACTCGCCGCAGCGGAAGACCGGCTCGATGGCGACGGGGTCCCCGACGCTCACCCCGCCGGAGTCGTCCCCCACCTCGACGACCTCGCCGGCGAACTCGTGACCCAGCGTGAGCGGCAGCGTCTCGCCGGTTATGGGATGCGAGCTGCCTTCGGGCGGGATAAAGATAGGACCCGCCAGGTACTCGTGCAAGTCGGTGCCGCAGATGCCGCACCAATCGACCTTCACCCTCACGCTCCCGGCCCGAATCCCGGGCTCCGGCACGTCTTCGAGCCTTATGTCCTTCGGCCCGTGGAACACGGCGGCTTTCACGCGGTTCTCCTCTCCTGTAACGACGAAACTACGTCTGTTCCGGGTAGGTCCGTTCCGGCGGGGGCATCTCCGGCGGCATCTCGATGGCCTCGACTATGTGGCCCAGGGCGCCTTCGGTCTCGAAGTAGGCGTACGCGCCGTCGTCGTTGGCCCCGAAGCCGCGACCGCTCTGCAGGAGTTTGTATCCGGCGGTCTCCATCTGCCGGATCGCTTCGTCTATGTCGTCCACGAGGTAGCCGAGATGGTGGAGCCCCTCGCCGTGCTCGTTCAAAAACTCCTCGTAGGTGTTGGGTCCCTGGACGGGCTCGATGAGCTCGTACATCATGTCCCCCACCTGGGCGAGCGCCAGCTTCATCACGTAGCCCCGGTCCTGACCCCGGAAGGTCATCCGGATCCAATCCGGGCCAAACGTGTAGACGCTCCACGGCCCGATCCCGAACTCGCCCACATAACGCTCCATCGAAGCGTCCAGATCCCGCACGACCACCGCGACCTGGTCTATCGACCCGATACCAACTTTCGGCCCAACCATCGCCCTCCTCTCCCGAACATCCCCGATGCTCGTAACTAATATAACTACTAGCAGAGGCACGATCCAGGGGCAAGGGCGCGTCCATGATCCTCGGGCTCTCATCCTGGACCAAAGGTTGAGGACGGGCAATCGGACGGCTATATGGGGCTTGGGAAAGACAGGACGCCCGGCCGGTTCTCGCGCCTGGTGGCCCTCGTATTTTGTGCTTGACGCGGACTTCGGCACCAGATATCGTAGCTTTTGGTTCATGGGCTCAGGGAAAAGCTCGGGGAAAGGAGCGATTATGACGGAGGTTGCCGGCGCCCGCGAGCGCCACGGCGAGTTGGATCGGGGCGCCTTGCTGGACGCCTACCGGACGATGAGGACCATCCGGGATTTCGAGGAGCGGCTGCACACGGAGTTCGCGACCGGGGAAATACCGGGCTTCGTCCACCTCTACGCCGGGGAAGAGGCCGTCGCCGCTGGTGTGATAGCCCACCTCGACGGGGACGACTACATAGCGAGCACCCACCGCGGCCACGGGCACGCCATCGCCAAGGGCTGCGACCCCAAGGGGATGATGTTCGAGATCTACGGCAAACAGGAGGGCCTCTGCCACGGCAAGGGCGGCTCCATGCACATAGCCGACCTCGACAAGGGCATGCTCGGCGCCAACGGCATCGTAGGCGGCGGCCCGCCCCTGGTCTGCGGCGTCGGGTTGTCGGCCAAGACCCGCGGCACGCAGCAAGTAGCCGTCTCGTTCACCGGCGACGGCGGCGCCAACCAGGGCACGTTCCTGGAGAGCTTGAACCTCGCGAGCGCCTGGGACCTGCCGGTGATCTTCGTCATAGAGAACAACGGCTACGCCGAGGCGACGGCCCAGGCCTTCTCCTCCAAGGGCATAGACATCGCCAAGCGCGCCGACGGCTTCTCCATGCCCGGTATCACCGTCGACGGCCACGACTTCTTCGCCGTCCACGAGGCGGCCGGCGAGGCCATAGAACGCGCCCGAAACGGCGGCGGCCCGTCCCTCATAGAGGCGAAGGTCAACCGCTACTTCGGCCACTTCGAGGGCGACGCCCAGACCTACCGCGCCGAGAACGAGGTAGAAGAAGTCCGCAAAGAAAAAGACTGCCTCATGCTCTTCCGCAACCGCGTAACGAGCGCCGACCTCGTCGAAGAAGCGGACCTCGACAAGATAGACGAAGAGGTCAAGAACCTCATCGAAGAGTCCGTCAAGGAGGCGAAGGCCGCGGACGAGCCGAAGGCGGAGAACCTGCTCACGGACGTGTATGTGAGCTATTAGCTTTTAGCAGTTAGCCGTTAGCTAACGGCTAAGAGCGGAGGCCGCAGGCCGCAGCGGGCTAAAGGCTAATAGCTCCGACCGAAGGGAGGCGATGTTCCCCTACTTCAGTTACCGGGATGCGAACGCCGCTCTCGAGTGGCTGGAGGCCGCGTTCGGGTTCGAGCGGGTCGTCGCCTATCCCGACGATGACGGGACCATCGTCCACGCCGAGATGAGGTTCAACGGCGGCGCGTTGATGATGGGGACGGCAAAGCCGCCGCCGGTGATGGACCCAGACGCCGTCTCGCCCAACGCGCACGGCATCTACGTCCAGGTGGAGGACGTGGACGCCCACTACGAGAGGGCGAGAGAGGCCGGCGCGAAGGTCGTCTACCCGCCCCAGGACACCGAGTTCGGGACGCGCCGCTACCGCGTCCTCGACCCCGAAGGATACGAGTGGAGCTTCGGCTCCTACAGACCCGCGTCGTAACGAAGAGCTAACCGCTAACAGCTAATAG
>CAXTDD010000033.1:8237-10611 GCA_964242955.1 uncultured Rubrobacteraceae bacterium
GTGTTAGGCGGAGCCGAGTCTCGACCACCCACCCCTCGAACCTAAAGCCTCGAACCTGCCGACCGAAGGGAGGCCCCCGTGGCCCGCACGATCAGCTACATGCAGGCGATAAACGAGGCGCTCGAGCAGGAGATGGAGCGCGACCAGACCGTCGTGGTCTTCGGTGAGGACAACGTCGGGGGGACCGGGTCTCCGGGCGAGATGGACGCGTGGGGCGGGGTTATGGGGGTTACCAAGGGCCTCTACGGGAAGTTCCCGAACCAGATACTCGACACCCCCATAAGCGAGTCGGCGTTTATAGGGGCGGCGGCGGGGGCGGCCTGCTCCGGGCTGCGTCCCGTCGCGGAGCTGATGTTCGTGGACTTCATGGGGGTCTGCTTCGACCAGATCTACAACCAGGCCGCCAAGTTCCGCTACATGTTCGGCGGCAAGGCCAAGACGCCGATGGTCATAAGGACGATGTACGGCGCCGGCATCCGCGCCGCCAGCCAGCACTCCCAGAGCCTGTACCCGATCTTCACGCACATTCCGGGGCTCAAGGTCGTGGTGCCCTCGAGCCCGTATGATGCGAAGGGGCTCATGATCGCGGCCATCAGGGACGACGACCCCGTGATCTTTTTCGAGAACAAGGTCCTGTATGCCGTGGAAGGCGAGGTGCCCGAGGAGGCCTACGAGATACCCTTGGGCGAGGCCGAGTACGTGCGCGAGGGCGAGGACGTGACGATAGTCGCGATCGGCCGCATGGTCTCGATGGCCGAGCAGGCCGCGGCGGCGCTGGCGGACGAGGGCATAGAGTGCGAGATCGTGGACCCGAGGACCACCTCGCCGCTGGACGAGGAGACGATCTTCGAGAGCGTCGAGAACACCGGCCGCCTGGTCGTCGTGGACGAGTCGAACCCCCGCTGCTCCATGGCCTCGGACATCGCGGCCCGCGTCGCCGAGAACTGCTTCGACGACCTGAAGGCCGCCCCGAAGATGGTGACGGCCCCCCACACCCCGCCGCCGTTCTCCCCGACGCTCGAAGACCTCTACGTGCCGGACCCGGACAAGGTCGCCGACGCCGTGCGCCAGGTGACCGGCGCGGGCGCGCGGGCGTAGGGGCGACGTGAGCGAGACGCAGCAGATCTCGAAGCTCGGTATGCCCAAGTGGGGCCTCTCCATGACCGAGGGGACGGTCGTGGAGTGGCTCGTCGAGGAGGGCGCCGACCTCAACAGCGGCGACGAGGTCGTCGAGGTGGAGAGCGAGAAGATCAACAACGCGGTAGAGACACCCGCCTCCGGCGTCCTGCGCCGGAGGGTAGCGAGAGAGGGCGAGGTGCTCCCGGTCGGCGGCCTGCTCGGCGTCATAGCCCCGGCCGACGTGCCGGACTCTGAGATCGACTCCTTCGTCGAGGAGTTCCAGGAGAACTTCGACCCCGAAGAGGCGGCCGAGGCCGGCGGCCCCGAGCCCGAGACCGTCGAGGTCGGCGGGCGGCGCATCCAGTACCTGGCGATGGGCGAAGGGGGCGTGCCGCTCGTCCTGATCCCCGGCTTCGGCGGCGACATCAACATCTTCGTCTTCAACCAGGAGACGCTCTCCGAAGACCGGACGGTCTACGCCCTGGACATGCCGGGCCACGGCGGGTCGGAGAAGGAAGTCGGCGACGGCGACCTGGACTTCTTCGTCGGGGTGGTCGAGGGCTTCCTAGACGCGATGGGTGTGGAGAAAGCCCACCTGGCGGGGCATTCGATGGGCGGGGCAATAGCCGGGGCTTTCGCGTTGGTGCATCCCGAGCGGGTAGCTTCGCTCGTCCTCCTGGCGAGCGCGGGGCTCGGGGAGGAGATCAACACAGATTACATCGAGGGGTTTATAGCGGCCAACCGGCGCAAGGAGATGAAGAACGTCCTCCAGCTACTCTTCGCCGACCCCGACCTGGTCACCCGCCAGCTCGTCAACGACCAGCTCCAGTACAAGCGCAAGGACGGGGTCGACGAGGCCCTGCAGGCCGTCGCGGACAAGATGTTCCCTGACGGTAAGCAGGCCGGGGTCTCGGACCTCTCCGGGACCGAGGTGCCCATCCTGGCCGTCTGGGGCCGGGAGGACGAGATCGTGCCGGCGAGCCATTCCGAGAATTTGCCGGGTCACGCGAAGGTCGAGATCCTGGACGGCAAGGGGCACATGGTCCAGATGGAGGCGGCGGGGCCGACGAACCGCCTGATCCAGGGCTTTCTGACGGACCCCGCCTGAGACGCGAACCTTGCCCATAACGGTCGGCGTCATAGCCAACCCGGCCTCGGGCCGGGACATAAGGCGGCTCGTCTCCGGGGCCTCCGTCTTCGACAACGGCGAGAAGGGCAACATGGTCTACCGCCTGATGGTCGGCCTCGCCGCCGT
>CAXTDD010000034.1:0-10399 GCA_964242955.1 uncultured Rubrobacteraceae bacterium
CTCCCGCCCACCGCCACCAGAACCGACGCCGGCCACGCCGCCAGCCAGGCCCGCCTCCTGATGGCCCGCGGCCTCGACCAGACTGCGGCAAACAGAGCAGCGCTCGCTCAGATATCCTCACTGCTGCCAGAACCCGTCCTTTAACAGAGGCTGCAAGCCACGAAGCGACGCGCTGAAAGCGGGGCATCGGCCGAAGCGTGCCGGGAGCGAGCGAAGCTTTCGGGAGTGGTGTGCCGAAAGCTGCGCAGCGGCGGCGTGCTGTAAACTCGCATAGTCTGAGCGACCTTACCGAATGGTGGGGTCGCGTCCGGTGGAGGAGTGGATTTCTTGACGACGGCGGTTACGAGTCACGACGTCGCGCGCGAGGCCGGGGTCTCACAGCCCACGGTGTCGCGCGCCCTGCGGGGCGACCCCCGGATCTCCGAAAGCACGCGCCTGCGGGTGCTGGAGGCCGCGCTCAAACTTTCCTACACGCCCAACGCGCTCGCGAAGAGCCTGACCACGAACCGCACTTTCGCCGTGGGCCTCGTCATCGAGAACGTGGGCAACGCATTCTACTCGATGCTGGTCGACGCCGTATACAACGAGCTCGCGCTGAAGGGCTATCGCATGCTCCTCTTTCAGGAACGCCCCGGCGCGCGCGTGGAGAACGACCTAGCCCGGCTCCTGCTGGGCAGGGCCCTGGACGGCGCCCTGTTCACGGCAGGAACCGCGGACAAGGCCCCGATCGACGCCCTGTTGGACAAGAAGCTCCCAATCGTGCTGCTGAACCGGTATTTTGAGAAGGCCAAAGCGGACCTCGTAATCTCCGATAACGTGGATGGCGCCGGGCTCGTAGCGAAGCACCTGTTGGAACTCGGACACAGGCGGATCGGCCTGATCACCGGCCCCCAGCACGCGGCGACGAGCAGGGACAGGGAACGCGGCTTCAGGACAATTCTCGAGGCGGCGGGGTTCCCACTGGACGACAGGTTGCGCCGCGAGGGGCGGTTCTCTCACCACAGCGGCTACCAACTGTGCCTGGAACTCCTGCACGAGAAACATCCCCCCTCCGCGATCTTCTGCCAGACCGACATGATCGCCCTGGGAGCCATGAACGCCGCCACGAAACAGGGCGTCGAGGTCCCCCGACAGCTCTCCATAGCAGGCTTCGACGACGTCGAGATGGCCGATTGGGAGGCATTCGGCCTGACCACCGTTCGCCAACCCGTGGCCCGCATGGCCGAAATGGCCGTGCGTATGCTCCTGGACCGCATCGAGCAGCGCCATACCGGACCGCCACGTACCGAAACCTTCCCAACAACCTTCATAAAGCGAACCAGCACAGCCCCCCCAAACCCGTAGACAGTCCTCGTTTAATTCTGTCCATACGCTTGACACTGATGTTTCACGCTGATACCGTGCATAGGTATGCACTGAGATGCGCAGCAGGTTGGCCGGGGAGCAAGGTCTCTGGACCTCCGCGCAGGAAGGGGAAAGTTGGGGTGGCGACACAAAGTACGGGCGTAGCGGCGACAGAAGAGATGCCACAGGGGGTAAAAAAGGCGATCGTCGGGGGGGTTGTCGGCAACTTCGTGGAGTGGTTCGAGTACGGGGTCTACGGGTATTTGGCGACGGTAATCGCCACGCTCTTCTTCCCGCCGGGGGATCGCGTCGCGGCCTTGTTGGCGACCTATTCCGTGCTTGCTTTGTCGGCGTTCATCCGTCCGTTAGGCGGGGTCATATTCGGCCGTTTCGGGGACAAGGTGGGACGCCGCAACGTCCTCGCGGTGGCGATACTGATGATGTCGGGTGCCACTGCGGCGATCGGGATGCTACCGACCTACGCGACCGTCGGGTTCCTCGCCCCGGTGTTGCTGCTCACTTGCAGGCTCGTGCAGGGGTTGGCCGCCGGCGGCGAGTACGTGGGGGCCGTGTCCTTCGTCGTGGAGTACGGGCCGGCGAACCGGCGCGCCTACTACGCGAGCTGGGTGTCCGTCAGCGTGTTCGCCGGCCTCCTGTGCGGTGTGGGGTTGGTGACGCTGATGACGACCGTCCTGGGAGACGCGGCCATGGAGGCCTGGGCGTGGCGGCTGCCCTTCCTGTTGGCGCTGCTGCTCGGCGTCGTCGGCCTCTACCTGAGGCTCCAGATCGAGGAGACGCCGGCGTTCAGGGCCCTTCAAGAAGAGAACGAGCGGGCGCTCGAGGCTCGCGGGCTGGACGATCTGGGGGAGAGCGAACAGACCATCGCGGCGTCGCCCCTCATAGAGGCCGTGCGCACGCAGTGGAAGCCGATCCTGATCTTCGTCGGCTTCGCCATGACGAACGCGACCGGCTCGTACCTCTTCGCGGCCTACCTGTCGACCTACCTGCAGGAGGAGGTCGGGCTGAGCGCCTCTAGCGCGCTGCTCGCGAACTCCATCGCCCTGATAGTCCTGATCCCCCTGCTTCCCATCGGCGGTATGCTCTGCGACCGAATAGGCAGAAAGCCCATGCTGCTCATGGCATGCGTGCTCTTCGCGGCGCTGAGCGTACCCGCGTACCTTATAGCCGCCCAGGGCACCCTGTTGAGCGCCATCCTGGCGTCGGTGATGTTCGTGGCGCCGCTATTCTTCATGACTTCGGGCCTGACCATCAGCATAGCGGAGATGTGGCCGACGCGGCTGCGCTACAGCGGGTCGGCCATAGCCTACAACATAGGCTTCGGGTTTTTCGGCGGAGGGGCGCCGCTCATCGCCACGTTCCTCGTCGCGAGAACGGGCGATCCCCTCGCGGTCGGGTACTACGTCATGGCCCTGGCGACGATCTCGTTCTTCGTGGTCCTCTTCTTCTTCAAGGAGTCGTACAAGGCTTCGCTGGCCGAAAGCGTATACGCCAACTAGTGACCGGACGGTCGGACCGGGTCAACGCCCGGTCCGACCGTCTTGCTCTTCTAATAGAAAGGGGATTTGCTAGAGGAGCCAAAAAGGTATAGATGGCGTGTGAGAGGACGAATGCGGCGGTAGGCGAGACGAAGGAGGAGATGTCTGTGGATCATACGACGGTGTCCACGGGGGAGATGCAAGAGCGCATCTTCCGGTTCAGCGATATAGAGGGCAAGGGGGCTCCCATCGGGGTTCCCCTGATGTTTATCGACAGCATCCTGCCGGGACACAAGAGGATGAACTACGCGGTCATCGGGGACACGGCGAGCGAGGACCCGGAGTTCAAGCCGATCCTCGAGCAGCCCCACAAGTTCCAGATCGGCATGTTCATGTGTCCGCCAGGGAACGGGCCGGCCTGGCACACCCACGACTACATCGAGATGTTCATGCCCCTCTCCGGCGAATTCCGCTTCTACTACGGCAACGACCCGGACGGCGAGAACGATCCCGAGGGGGAAGCGACGATCGGGCCGTGGGACATGATCTCCTTGCCCGCCGGGCTCTGGCGCAGCTTCGAGAACGCCAGCGAAGAGGACGCCTGGTGTTTCGCCGTTCTGGAGCCCCATGAGGCTTATGCGGGCAAAGACCCATACTGGCCCGAATCCGTGGTCGAGCGGGCAAGGGAGCACGGGCTCGAGGTCGACGATAAGGGGCAGATGATCAAACCCGCCAACTTCGCGGAGCTGAGGGACGGGGTGGAGGCGGACCTGCTCCACGGGAACGGGCAGTAACATCGCGTGAGCCGGGCTGCGAGCAAAACGCACCTCATCCTGCTGCCGGGGATGCTGTGCGACGCGGAGCTCTTCTCACACCAGACCAGGCACCTCTCCGACGTCGCCGCGGTCGAGGTGGGAGACATCATGAGGGACGACTCCGTGGTCGCGATGGCGCGCTCGCTGCTCGAATCCGCGCCGGATCGTTTCTCGCTCGCGGGCCTATCCTTGGGAGGGATCGTGGCCTTCGAGGTCCTCCGCCAGGCGCCCGGGCGGGTCGAGAGGCTGGCCCTTCTGGACACGAGCGCTCGGGCTCCGAGGCGCGATCAGCTAGAGAGTTGGCACACGTTCGCCGCTTTGACCGCCCAGGGCCGCTTCGGCGAGGTCGCGGAAAAGCACCTACTGCCGGTCCAGATCCACCCGGACCGGCGCCACGACGCCGCGTTGGCGAAGACGATTCTACGCATGGCCGAGAACGTAGGCGAGGAGGCTTTCCTGCGCCAACTCTCGGCCCAGGAGGGCCGGCCGGAGAGCCGCGAAGACCTGGCGAATATCCCGTGCCCCACGCTCGTCGTGACCGGGCGCCAGGACGCGCTGAGTTCGATGGAGATGCACGAGGAGATCGCCTCGACCGTACCGGATGCGACGCTGGTCGTGATCGAGGAGTGCGGTCACCTGAGCAGCCTGGAGCAACCCCAGGCCGTGACGGCGCTGCTGCGCTACTGGATGGGGGAAGGGTAGGGATGCGCGAGAACCGGGTCAGGTCCCTTTGGCACAGAGACGAGGCGGCGCTCAACGGCTGGCTCAAGATCTCCGACCCGTTCTCGGCCGAGGTCATGGCGCACGCGGGCTGGGACAGCCTGACCATCGACCTGCAGCACGCGCCGGTAGACTACCAGGCCGCCCTGCCCGTGCTCCAGGCCATCTCGACCACGGAGACGACGCCGCTGGCCCGGGTGCCCTGGAACGAGCCCGGCATCATCATGAAGATGCTCGATCTCGGCTGCTACGGCGTGATCTGCCCGATGGTAAACACCCGCGCCGACGCCGAGGCCTTCGTGCGCGCCTGCCGCTACCCGTCCCAAGAGTACCCCGACGGCTACCGCAGCTACGGGCCAGACCGGGCGCTGCTCTACGCCGGACCCGATTATGCGCGGCACGCCAACGAGACCGTGATAGCCATGGCCATGATCGAGACCCGTGAGGCGCTGGAGCACCTCGATAGCATACTCTCCGTCCCCGGCCTGGACGCCGTCTACGTGGGACCGGCCGACCTGAGTCAGAGTCTCGGCGACGAGCCACACATGGACGTGACCGAACCCCACCTGGTCGCCGCCGTGGACGGGATTCTGGCCGCGGCGCGCGAGCACGGCGTCGCCGTCGGCATCGCCACCGGTTCGCCGGAGTACGCCAGGCAGATGGTCGGGAAGGGGTTCCGGTTCGTCACCGTCCTCTCGGATACCCGCCTGATGGCGTCGAAGGCCGCCGAGGTCATCGCCGCCACGAAAGATGGAACCTGATGGAAGCTGGGCGTTTCGGGTCGCACGGGCCCGTCAGCGCGGAGGAGTGCCTGGCCGCGCAACCGCCCGTGCGGCGTATACCCGACGCCCTGGAGAAGATCAGGTCACGGGTGGGCGAGAGCGGACGGCGCCTGGTTGTCCTGGACGACGACCCCACCGGCACCCAGGCCGTACACGGCGTGCCGGTCCTCACCGCGTGGTCGTACTCGGAGCTGCGTTGGGCGCTGGAGGGTGGCGGTTCGACGTTCTACGTGTTGACCAACTCGCGCAGCCTACCGGAGGGAGACGCCGTTTCGCTGAACGGGGAGATCGCCACCCGCCTTACGAAGGCCGCCGCCGACAGCGGGACGGACTTCGTGGTCGTGAGCCGCAGCGACTCGACCCTGCGTGGCCACTACCCGGCCGAGACGGATACGCTGAGCGAGACGCTCGGGACCCGACGCGGCCGGGAGTTCGACGGCGTCATCATCTGCCCATGCTTTTTCGAGGCCGGTCGCGTCACCGTGGACGACGTCCAGTGGGTCCGCCAGGGTGAAAAGCTGGTCCCGGCCGGTCTCACCGAGTTCGCCTCGGACGCCAGCTTCGGGTACGCGTCCTCGAACCTGACGGAGTGGGTAGAAGAGAAGACGAGAGGGCGGTTCTCGGCCGGCGACGTACCGCGCGTTACCCTCGCCGACATCCGGCAAGGCGGGCCGGGGCACGTCGAAGACCAGTTGCGGGCCGTCCAGGACGGAATGCCGATCGTGGTAAATGCGGTGGAATACGCGGACCTGGAGGTCTTCGTCCTCGGGCTGCTCGCGGCGGAGGCGGCGGGGAAATCGTTCCTGTACCGCACGGGACCGTCCTTCGTGCGTCCGCGGGGCGGCATCTCCGAGAAGGACCCGATGACCGCCGACGAGCTCTACGACTGCAGACCCCGTCGGGGACACGGCCTCGTCCTCGTCGGCTCCCACGTGGAGATGACGACCTGGCAACTGGAGCGGGCGCTGGAGCTCGACGGGCTGCGAGCGGTCGAGCTGTCGGTGCCCCGGATACTGGAACCCGCGCAACGGGACGCGGAGTTGGACCGCGTGGTGCGGCTGGTCAACGGTACGCTGCAAAAAGCGGACGTGGTCGTGTACACCAGCCGCGAGGTGGTGGGCGCCGGTGCGAACCGCACCGGGTTGGAGATCGGGGCCGCCGTCTCCGATGCTCTCGTCGACGTTATGCGGCGCGTGGACCGGGGGCTGCCCCTCGGGTTCGTGGTGGCCAAGGGCGGCATCACCTCCAGCGACGTCGGCACGAAAGGCTTGAACGTCAGGCGGGTCGAGGTGGCCGGGCAGATGTTGCCGGGGATTATCCCGGTGTGGATATTGCCGGACGATAGCGATTTCCCGGGGCTACCCTACGTGGTGTTCCCCGGGAACGTGGGGGACGAAGACGCCTTGGTGAGGGTCGTCGGGATCTTGCGCGAGGAAGACGGATGAGACGGGGTTCGTCGCCGCGACGGCCGGAGAACCCCGCCAAAAGAGATGGGGAACGATGACGGAGCAGGAGAAAGGTCGGGACGGAGAGTCCCGGGAAGGCGGATCGACGGCTGTGCAAAAGGGGGACCAGAAAAAGACCCGCACGATGTGGGGATTCGACGACTTCGAGGACATCGTCCATTACATCGAGAAGAGCACGTACCAGATCTGGGACCTGAAGGACATCGGCCTGATCTACCGCTACTACACGCCCACGACCATCGTTCACACCTCAGACGGGGACACCTTCGGGCGGGACGCGGTGGTCGAAAACTCGCTCATCAAGATGGCGGCCTTCCCCGACATTAGGGACTTTATAGAGGACACGGTCTGGACCGGCGACGACCAGGACGGCTACCGGACCTCGATGCGCTGGACCTGGGCGGCCCACAACACGGGCCACAGCGTCTACGGCCCCCCGACCGGCCGCAAGGTCGTCGTCAGCGGCATCGCCAATTGCATCATAAAGGGCGAGAACGTCGTCGAGGAGTGGGTCGCCTACAATGAGCTGAGCCTGATCCGGCAACTAGGCCTCGACCCCTATGACGTGCTGCGAAATCTGGCCGAACAGCCCGGTGTTGGAATCCGTCAGGAAGCTTTCGGCGAGGTGGACAGGCTCGTCGGCCAGGAAGCACCGCCCGAGATGCCGCCGAAAGAATCCGAGGGCTTCGACATCGAAGACTTCGTCAGGAGGAGCTTCCACGACATCTGGAACCGGCGGATGTTCGGGAGGATAGACTGCTACTACGCCCCGAACTACCTCTGCCACACGGCCTCCGATCGCGAGCTCTACGGCCTGGGCGACTTCAAGCAGGACGTGTTGGCAAGGCTTGCCGCGTTCCCGGACGCGAGCGTCCACATAGACGACCTCTACTGGAACGACGACGGGGACGGCCGCTACCGGACGGCGGTGCTGTGGACAATGATCGGCACGCACAAGGGCCCGAGCGTCTACGGCCCTCCCACCGGCAGGCGCGTCAGGGTTATGGGCATAACCCAGCACCGGGTCAGGGACGGCAAGTTCGTCGAGGAGTGGACCGAGTACGGCGAGTTCAACCTGATGAAGCAGTTGCTGCTGCCGCACGACGACGGTTCGCCGGTCGCGGACGTTCGAGAGGATACCCACCACTGGAGAGGGGCATAGCGGACATGGGCCAGGAGAACGCAAAAGACACTCGCAAAGGAGCCAAGGGTTTGACGGACGAGAAGAAAGCTGGAGAGAAAGAAGGAGTCGTCGGCGGTTCGCGGGGGCCGACGGCGGGTGTGGGGAGCCGCGGCATCGTCGATCTGCTGACGCCGGGGACGGAGAGGCGGCAGAGCATGCGCGGCTTCGACGAAGATTACGTGGATTTCGTCGACTACATAGTCAGGGCGACGTACAAGATTTGGGAGGGAAAAGGCATCGGCCTGATCTACGGCCACTACAAGCACAACTCCGTGATCCACACCTCGGACGGGACCACCTACGGCCGCGACAAGGTCATCGCGGACTCGACGAAGACGATGGCCGCCTTCCCCGACGTCCGGCTCTACGCCGACGAGGTGATCTGGTCGGGCAACGACGAGGACGGCTTCCACTCCTCCCACCGCGCCACGTGGGTCGCCCACAACACCGGCTACAGTATTTACGGCCCGCCGACAGGACGCAAGGTCGTCCGGCGCGGGATCGCCCACTGCATCGTCAAGGAGAACCTTATCGTCGAGGAGTGGATCGCGCGCGACGAGCTGGCCCTGGTGCGCCAGCTTGGCCTGGACGAGCACGCGCTGGCGAAGAGGATGGCCGAGAAGGAGGCCGCCGCCGCGAGCGAGGGCCTACCGCCCTCGCGCGGGGAGGTGGAACGGGTCATCGGCCAGGACACGCCCGAGCACCTGCCGCCCGAGCCCGCCGGCGGCTTCGACGTCGAAGACTTCCTCCGCCGCAGCACGCATGAGATCTGGAACTGGCGGCTACTCAACAAGATAGACGAGTACTACGTCAAAAACTACTCCTGCTACACCTCGCCGAACCGCACGCTCTACGGGCTGGGGGACTTCAAGGCCTACATCCTGTCCATGCTGGCCGCTTTCCCCGACGCCAGCATGAGCGTCGACCACGTCTGCTGGCTGCACGACGGGGGAGACGACTACCGGACGTCGGTGCGCTGGACGCTGCAAGGCACCCACGAGGGCCCCGGTGTCTACGGCGAGCCCACCGGCAAGCGTATCCGGATCGTGGGCATTACCCACCACGAGATCCGGGACGGCAAGTTCGTGCGGGAGTGGACCTGCTTCGACGGGTTCGCCCTCCTCAAGCAGATCTACAGGCCGGAGGGGACCCCCGCGATCTCTCCGATCGGCTAAGAGCAGGGGGCGACACGTCGGAAAGTTCGGCGTGGGTCGGACAAGAGTTGGTTGATGAGCGGCCGGACTTCTCGAGAAGGGGGTGCAAGATGGACGCGGACGTGGCGGTCATCGGCGCGGGCACGATGGGCAGCTTCGTCCTGTGGCGGCTCGCCGGGCGCGGGATCAAGGCGATCGGTTTCGAGAGGTTCGAACCGGGCCACGACAGGGGCTCCGGGCACGGGGAGTCGCGCATCATCCGTACCGCCCACCCCGAGGGGGCCTCCTACGTGCCGCTGGTCCGCTCGGCCTACCCGTTGTGGCGTGAACTAGAGCGCGAGACCGGCACCTCCCTCCTCACCATGACGGGGGGGCTCCTGATCGATCACCCCGAAGGTAGCTTCATCGAGGGCGCGCGCGAGCACGACCTGCCCCATGAAGTCCTCGGAGCCCGGCAGATGAAAGAGCGGTACCCGCAGCACCGGGTCGGGCCGGACGAGGTCGCGGTCTACGAGGAAGCGGCGGGGGTGCTGAGACCGGAGGCCGCTATCAGGTCAGCTGCACGACGGGCGGAGGAGCTGGGCGCCACGCTCCACAAGAACACCGTGGTCGAGGCCGTCGAGGAAACGGGTTGCGGGGTGGAGATCAGGGCCGGAGGACGCACCTACCGCGCGCGCCGCGCCGTGGTGTCGGTCGGGTCGTGGCTCGGCAAGCTCCTTCCGGAGCTGGCCCTGCCGCTCGCGGTGGAGCGGCAGATCCTGGCCTGGTTCCCCGCCAGGGACCCGGGTCTGTTCGCGCCCGATCGCTGCCCGATCTTCATCCGCCAGGAGGACGGGGTGGAATGGTACGGGTTCCCGAGCCTCGACGGCAAGACGGTAAAGGCGGCTGTGCACCACCACGGCCAAGAGACGGACCCCGACGCCATAGACCGGGAGGTGCACCAGGAGGACGTGGAGCCGATCTCCCGGCTCGCGCGCGAGTACCTGCCGGGCCTCGTTCCGACGCCCGCGCGCTCCCAGGTCTGCATGTACACCAACACCCCCGATCACGACTTCCTGGTCGGCGCCCCGCCCGGCCGACCGAACCTTGTGCTGCTCGGGGGTTTCTCGGGCCACGGCTTCAAGTTCGCCCCGGTCATGGGCGAGATAGCCGCCGATCTCGCCACCGAGGGGGAAACCCCGCACCCGATCGGGGGCCTCTCACCGCAGCGGTTCGTCCCCGAGAAAGTGAAGAGGAACCGTGA
Source organism: uncultured Rubrobacteraceae bacterium (assembly GCA_964242955.1). GTDB lineage: Bacteria > Actinomycetota > Rubrobacteria > Rubrobacterales > Rubrobacteraceae > Rubrobacter_D. Next base: position 10,204 of record CAXTDD010000034.1, read on the forward strand.
GTAAAGACCTTGCGCCAGGGTCCGTACCGTACGCCGCAGGTCAGTTGAGGGGTGGGGTGTGCGGAAAGCCGCCAACGGCGGCTTGCTGTAAAATCGCGGTACTCAGGCGACGGCCCGCGTGGGCCGGGGGAGGTAACTACGTGCGTTTCCAGAGGGCAAAGAGGGACCGTTGGCTGCTGGGCGTTTGCGGCGGGTT
>CAXTDD010000035.1:0-10275 GCA_964242955.1 uncultured Rubrobacteraceae bacterium
CCACCACGCCTTCCGCCGCCAGGATGCGGTTGGCGGCGACGATGTCCTGGATCAGGGCGTCGAGCGACATCAGTCGAGCTTGATCCCGGAAGCCTGGATGACCCCGGCCCAGCGCTGCCGCTCGGTCTCGACATAGGCCCGCATGTCGGCCGGCGTCCCGCCGAGAGGCTGGAGGTGCAGCTTCTTCAGGTGGGCCTCGACGTCGGGCATCCTGACGATCTCGTTCACGGCCGCGTTGAGCTTCGCCACGATCGGCGCGGGCGTGCCGGGCGGCGCGGCGATGGCGTTCCAGGTGGCCGAGCGGAAGTTCGGCAGGCCCAGCTCCTCCAGCGTCGGGATCGCCGGCAGATCCGGCACCCTCACCGACATCCTGCACCGCCGACCCGGCTCCCTCGCCAACGTCTTCTACGGCGGAACCGGCTCCTTCACCCACGTCGGCTACGGCAGAGCCCGCACCCTCACCAACGTCTTCTACGGCCGAGCCCGCACCCTCGCCTATATCCTCCACGGCGGAACCGGCGCCCTCGCCTATATCTTCCACCGCGGAACCGGCGCCCTCGCCTATGTCTTCGACGGCTGACCCGGCGCCTTCACCGATATCCTCCACCGCCGATCCGGCGCCTTCACCGATGTCTTCCACCGCTGATCCTGCACCCTCGCCTATGTCCTCCACCGCGGAGCCCGCGCCTTCGCCGATATCCTCCACGGCGGAGCCGGCTCCTTCACCTATGTCCTGGACGGCCGAGTTCAGGCCCTCGCCCACCATCTGGCCTGCGCCTTCGCCCACGTCCTCGACCGCGGAGCCCGCGCCTTCCCCGATGTCTTCGACCGCGGAGTTGAGCCCTTCGCCCACCAACTGGCCTGCGCCCTCGCCCACGTCCTCGACGGCGGAGCCTGCGCCCTCGCCTATGTCCTCTACGGCCGAGCCCACGCTCTCGACGAGCTTCTCTATGATCTGGGGGTTGCGGTCTATGGTGGTGAGGACGCGGTCGAGGATGGCGGTTACATTGTCCAGGCGAACCTTCAACAAGGCCTGGGCCTCGACGCCCGTTATGACGAGTTTGACCCTGCCGAGGTACAGGTCCACCCCGACGGAGAGCTCCACCAGATCCAGCACCTTCGCGAAGAGGTTGACCTTCGCCCGCAGGTCGTTGAGCTCGAAGTTGATCTCGTCGACCTTCACGACCGGCACGTCCAGCAACACGTCGGGGATCTTGCCGTTCATGGCGGCGTCGTCCGCGTCGTATTCCAGCGTGTAATCCGCGTACGCCTTCTCGGGGATCGTCTGGTCACCGGGGATGTTGTTCGCGAAGCGGTATTCTTCGGTCTTCTGAACCGAGGTGCGGGGGTCGTTCTTCCTAACCGGAGCGTTGTCCTTTATCTCGTCGTAATCGTAGGCCTGCTCTCTCCGCTCCTGCTGAGACTGGCCGTCCTGCTGCTGGTCCTCTTGCTGATTCGCCACGTCTTGTTGCTGGTCTTCTTGCTGGTTCGCCTCGTCCTGCTGCGACTCCGTCGCCTGGTTGGAACTTTCAGATGCCACCCGGGACCCCCTGTCGATGATTCGAGACCGATTGCTGGTTATTGTCCCATTCCGCACACGCCCGCAAACAAATGCGATGATCCAGGACGCGGTCTGCTACGTGTCGCTTCTATCTGTTTCGTGGACTTGGACGCCGCCGGATCTCTCTCGGTTACGGTAGCCGCCAAAAAACGCGGCCCCGGACCTTCCGGGGCGGTTCGCGAACGCCCTACACGAACTTCTTGTAGACGCCTATGTTCGAGGTGTCGCGGACGCCGAGGGCCTCTTTCAGCTCGTTGAGGGTGGCGCCGCGGCGGAGCAGCCGGATGGCGAAGGTGTGGCGCAGGATCATGGGCGAGACCCGCCACATCCCGACCTGCTCGCACCGCTTCCAAATGGCGTTCTGGAGCGATTTCGAGGTGGTAACGGGCCTCGCGGCGCGGCCGACGACGAGCTCCGGAGTCTCGTCCACGCGCATCCCGAGGTAGCCCCGCAGGGCTTCTACCGTCTCGGTAGACAGGCGCCGGGCGCGGCCGGCGAGGTGGGAGCCCGGGCCGCCGAGCTGGACCTGGGCGGCCTCCAGGTCCACGTCGCTCTTCAGGAGACCGCGGATCTCCCCCACCGTCACCCCGGTGTCGAGCATGAGCCGCATCACCGCGGCGTCCCTGGCCGCGTCGAGCGTGTTCGTCGGGAAAGAGAGCAGTTGCTCGGCCTCCTCGTCCTCCAAGAACACGATTTTCTGGTCCAGCGGCTGGTGCATGGGCTCGATGGGATCTAAGTCCAGGTCGGCGTCGGAGACCGTCCTCGCCCAGTCCAGAAAACGCCTGACGGCCGCGTCCTTGCGGTAGACGGTGAACCGCTTGCGGCTGCCCTCCAGGAGATGGTTGCGGAACTTCATGACCGCCCCGACCCTTATATCCTCGGCGTCTACCACCCCCCTCTCGGCCAGAAAGCGGGCGAACTCGCGCAGGTCGGCCACGTAGAACTCGGCCGTGCGCGGGCTGGTTCCCGGGTCTTCTGAGAGATCGGCGGCGAAATCCTCGATCAGGGCTTCTATCTTCATGGGGACCATTCTAACGGGAATCGTGGGGCCGCTGTTATACTCCCGAAGGGTGTTCGGCGGTCGGAAAGCGGCGTTCCTCGTGGCCTCCCTGGCGGCGCTCTGCCTCCTCTTCCTGCCCCTGTGGCCCGAGACACAGACCGCGTCGGTGGATCTCCGCCCGCAAGAAGTAAAGAACACCGGCGCCCTCCTCGGCGAAGCCCGGCCGGACTCCGAAGTCACTCCCGAAGACCACAGGGCCCCAGCGGACCCGTCCTCGGCCAGAGACATGACGCTCACCGTGCCAAAGCTGGGCCTGGAGGACGTGGCGGTACCGTCGGGCTCCCGCCAGGCGGAGCTCGACCGGGAGGGCGTGCTGCGCATGAAGGAGAGCGGCCTGCCGTGGGAGGAAGGGTCGAATACCTTCATCGCGGGCCACGCGCTCGGCTTCCCCGAGACGCGGGTACGCCGCGCCTTCTATAACCTCGACGGGCTGATGCCGGGGGATGAGATCCTTCTCAAGAGCGCCGACGGACGCCGCTACGCCTTCAGGGTCTACGACCGCCTCACCGTCGAGCCGGACGACACCTGGGTCACCTACCCCGTGGAGGACAAGACCATCGTCTCGCTCCAGACCTGCACCCCGTTCCCGACCTTCGAGAACCGCCTGATAGTGCGCGGCGAACTGGTTTCTTAGTTAGCACGCTTCGGCTTCGCCTTCGCTTTCAGCACGTGCCCTTCGGGCACTTTCAGCACGGCGCTGCGCGCCTCTCAGCACGCTGCGCCCTGCGGGCTCCGCTTTCAGCGTTTCAGCTTCCAGCCGTGCCGGGCCCGTGGTAGGGTGGCCGCGTTCGGGCTGCGGTTTTGTGGATGGGCGGTTTTGCCTTGAGGATAGCTTTGTCGGTGGCGGTCTTGGCGGCGGTGTTGATGCTTGTCGCCTGCGGGCTGGGGGACGAGTCACCGGGGTCTGATGCGTCCCGGGGCGGCGATAGGGCCGGAGGAGGAGATTCGCCCGCTGGAGGCATGTCCGCGGGAGGGGCCGGGCCGACGGATGGCAGGCCCAACATCGTCTTCGTCCTCACCGACGACCAGGACGCGCGCTCGGTGGCCGAGATGCCCAACGTGAGGTCCCTGCTGGCCGAGAGGGGCACCACGTTTAGCAACGCCTTCGCCACCGTGCCCCTGTGCTGCCCCTCCAGGGCGACCTTCCTGCGCGGCCAGTACGCCCACAACACGCGGGTCAAGGGCAACAGTTTGCCGCTGGGCGGGCACGAGAAGTTCCGGAGCGCGGGGCTGGAGGATTCCACGATCGCCACCTGGCTGGACGGGGCCGGCTACGAGACCGCCTACCTGGGCAAGTACATGAACCATTACGACGACACCGCCTACGTGCCGCCCGGGTGGGACCGGTGGTTCGGCTGGCTCGGGTTCTACGCGAGCCCCGACGGCTCATACAGGATCAACGCCGACGGCCGCATCGAGACCCACGAGCGGGCCGAGGAACACGACACCGACCTCCTGCGGGACGAGGCCGAGCGCTTCGTAAGAGACAAGGCCCAAGAAGACCGCCCGTTCTTCCTGTGGGTGGCGCCCAACGCGCCGCACGAGCCTTACTACGCCGCCGAACGCCACGAGGGCGCCTTCGCCGGCGAGCCGCTGCCGCGCCCGCCGTCCTTCGGGGAGGCGGACGTCTCGGACAAGCCGGCTTGGGTCCGGAAGAAGCCCCCGCCCTCCCCCGGCGAGGTGGAACGTTTGACCGGGGTCCACCGGGATCGCCTGGAGGCGCTGCGATCCGTGGACGAGATGGTCGGGGGTTTGATCTCTACGCTGCGCGAGACCGGCCAGTTCGACGACACCTACTTCGTCTACGCCTCGGACAACGGCTATATGCTGGGCGAGCACCGCCTGCAACTCAAGGGCTTCCCTACGAAGAGTCGATCAAAATACCGCTCGTCGTCCGGGGGCCGGGCGTGCCCGAGGGACGGGAGACGGACCGACTGGCAACGAACAACGACTTCGCCCCGACCGTCGCCGACCTCGCCGGCGTCCGGACCCCGGGCTTCGTGGATGGCCGCTCGCTGGCGCCGCTGCTGCGCGGGAAGGGGCCGGGTCCCGAAGGGTGGAGGACGGCCTTCCTCGTGGAGCACTGGGACAGGACGTATCGGGCCGTGAGGACCGAAGAGCACGCGTACGTGGAGTACGACGGGAAGGCGCGGGAGCTCTACGATCTGCGCGACGACCCCTACCAGCTACGCAACGCCTACGAGACGGCGGATCCCGCACTGCTCGAAGACCTGGAGTCGCGCCTGGACCGGCTGCAGGATTGCTCGGGAGAGGGCTGCCGCGCCGCGGAGGACGACCCTTAGAACCGTCCGGCCTCCCGGCGATCCGCGACGACACCGCCGGGTAACCCCAAGGAAACTACCCGATCAGCCCTTCCTCGCGGAGATCTCCCACAGCGTCTTTTCGTTGCCGTACCGGCCCGTGGTCCGCTCGCTGGCGTCTTCTATGGTCCAGCACGGGGAGAACAGCGCGGTCACGTCGTCGCGGTCAAAGAGCCGCTTCGGGTGGCCGCGGACGCGGTAGAAATTATCCTCGATCTCCGTCTTCTCCGCCGCGGCGTAGTATGCATCCCTCGTCGAGTTGAGGCGGGCTAGCAGGTAGCCGTCGGACACGAGACACCGGCGGACATCTTCGAGTATCTCCACGGTCACTTGCCAGGCAAAGTAGTGGAGGGAGAGGCTCGCGACGATCGCACCGAAAGACGAATCGCCGAACGGCAGGCCGCGGGTGAGATCTACGTCGATCGTGCGGGCCTCCGGCACCCGCCGGCGCGTGATCTCCAGCGCCTTCCCGGAGAAATCTACCGCGACGACGGAGAACCCCTCGTCTACCAGGAACCTCGTATCCTGTCCGGCCCCACAACCCAGGTCCAAAATGGGCGCGTCGCGGTTAGCTTTCAGTAGGCCCAGCCAGCGCGCCAGCCAGTCATCTTTGACGCCGGGGTCTTCGTCCAGCCGGGAGAAGACCTGGTCCCATCCCGCTCTGTTGTCCACCAACACCTCTCCGTTCGAGCCGGCTCGCCGACGCCGGACTACTCACCCGGTGGCGTAGGAGGGTTCTCCCCAACGGTTCCGCGTGTCCCGGGTTCCACGGCGCCGTCCGATACCCGGGCGGCGATCATCCTGGCACCCGCAAGGGCCGCCCGTAGGACCCGCCCGTCCACGTCGAAGGCCGGATCGTAGGAGGCGATGCCGCAGGCTGCCACGTCGAAGCGCCCGCGGACCATGCCGAGTGCGGCCTCCAGTTCCTCCGCGCCCAACCCGCCCTCGGGGGCGAACTCGTTGGCCTGGCCGACCTTCCCGACGTCGAGGACGTCCAGGTCAAGATGCACGTAGACCCTGCCGACCCTGGTTCTGAGCCTGTCCAGGGCAACTCCCAGGGCTCGCAACCCCTCCTGCCCGATTAGATCCGCACCGACGACGGCGAGCCCCGAGGCGGCGAGCCGCTCCTCCTCCGCGGGCTCTATCTCCCTGGCGCCCGCGAGCACCACGTTCTCCTCCGCCACCGGGGAGAACCCGGGTACGTCCCCGGCCATCGTCCTCCAGCAGTGTCCCACGGCGACGGCGAGACCCATCCCGTCGGTAAAGCCGGTGGTCGTCGTCTCCGGGGTGTTGAAGTCGGCGTGGGCGTCGAACCACACGACCCCCAAACCCTCGGGGCCGGCACCGGCGAGCGTCCCGACGGAGGCGTTGCAGTTACCGGAGAGCACCAGCGGAAACTCGCCTTCGGCAACGGCCTCGCGCACCTGTCCCGAGACAAGGCCGTCCAGCTCGAAAGCGGTCGCGACCTCGGCCGGCGGGTCGGTCTCGGAGCGCAGCGTCACGGATCGCGCCCTCCTTCCCAGAGCCTCGCCCAGCCCGTTCTCCAGGAGGTGCTCGGGACCCGCGCCCATCCGCAGGCCGTGGTGCCCGGAGTCGTATGGCACGACGATAATGCGGACCTCCGGGTGGCCTTCCATGCCCGCATTCTACGGTACGGTTCGTCCGTCGGCCCTCGGCTACCCCCTTCTCCCAGCGCCTCCTGCCGCTCCCGGTCGGCCTTCGTCAGCGCGTAGTCGACCTCGCCGTGCTCGGAGCCCTCGATGGGGTCAGGCCATTCCTGATGGAATGTCCGCACGTATATCAGGCCCGCCTTCTCCATCACGCGCCGGGAGGCCGCGGATCGCCGTCAAGGTCGAACAGGTGGTCCGCGTCGGCCCCGGTTAACCGGCGCAACACCAACCGCTCGGTCTCCAAAAAACCTGCGCAGCCCGGTCCCCCCACAAAGCCGACACACCAAAAAGCGGCCTAAGGCCGCGTGCTGAGAGCGACCGGAGGGAGCGTGCTACTTACGCTGCGCGTGGCGCTCTATGGCGTCGTGGGCGGCGTTGATTTCGGCGGTCACCTTCTCGGCGCGGGCGCGCTTGTCCGGGTCTGGGAACCTGTCGGGGTGGAAGCGCTTGACGAGCTCCCGGCGCTTGCGGTCCACCTCGTCCATCGGGACGCCGGGCACGAGGCCCAGCCGCTCGTAGGCGGCGAGCACGGCCGGCGGGTACTTCAGCGGGGCGAAGGTCCGGGAGGAGGTCCATTCGGAGGCGCGATCCCCGAAGCTTTGCCTGCCCCCGCCGGGGGCGGAGCCGTCTTCTTCGGCGCGGCGGCGTTCCTCCGAGCGCCGCAGCTCCTCCTGCGCGCCCCTGAGGGCGGCCTCGAAGGCGCCCCTCAAGGTCTCGCCGCGCTCGCGGCCGGTGCGCAGGCGCGCGCGGACGCGCTCGTCCTCCTGGAGGTTGGAGAGAAGGCCGCTGGCGAGACGCCCGATGCGGCGCGGGATACTCACTGCTGGCGGTCGTCCCGGGTGTTCCAGTAGTCCTCGGAATCCGAGAGGGGCCCCGGTTTCCGCAAGACCTGCGTGTCGTCCTCGCCGACAGGCTCTATCACCTGCGTATCGTCGCCGGCGTCCCGGATCACCGCCGTGTCGTCGCCCGCGGTGGTCTCCTCCGACGGCTCGGCCGGTTCGTCGCGAGGGTCGTCCTGGGGCAGGCCGAAGAAGCCGCGAACCATGTCGATGTCTTCCAGGCCGGCCTCGGCCTCCTCGATCTTCCGCTCCTGCTCGGCGACGCCGAAGTTCCTCGCCTCGCGGGCCTTGCGGATCTGGTCTTCGAGGTTGCGGATCACGTCCTCGGTGTCCTCTTTGAGCTTGCCGATGCGGCCCTCGCTGAGCTCTATCTCGGACTCCAGCCTGGACTCCCTGGCCCTGGTCGAGGAGTCGAGCTCGTTTATGTCTATGCCCGCGGCCTCCAGGGTCTGGCGCACGATGCGGACGGCCGCCGGACGCGGCACCTCGGGCGGGAGGGTCTTTATGACCTCGGCCGCGCTCTCGACGGTGAAGGCCCGCGAGTGGGGGCCGTTCTCGCGCTCGGCGCCCCGGCCGGCCCCGATCTCCTCGCGGGAGTAGATCGAGGTCTCGTCCCCGCCTTCTTGCTGCTCCCCGAACATGCGGGAGAAGAAGTTCTGCCGGTTGGTGCGCTCTTCGCTCATCTCGCCGCCATCCTCTCCGTAGCGGGCAGGGATTCCACGCTCCTCGTGACCTCGTCAAGCCCGCGCCGGAAGTAGGCGACCCTCTCCTTGAGCTGCTGCAGGCCCGGGTCCACGGAACCCGATGAGAGCCGGTTGTCCACCGCGAGTAGCTCGCCGCGCAGGTTGCCGAGCAGGCTCTCGGCGCTCTCTAGCTGGGCGTTGATCATGCTGATGCCATCCAGTATGTCCCCGTAGCCGGCGAGCTCCTCGCGCCGCCCCTCCAGCGCCGCCTCGAACGGCGTCCGTAGCGGCGAGTTCTCTTCCAGTTTGGCGAGGTCCTTCTCCAGGCCCTTGATGCGGCCGGAGATCTCCCGCCGGTCAACGCTCTCCAGGTGCCGCCGGAGCAACGCCCGCCGCCGCGCGAGCCGCGCCGCGTCGCCCACCTCCCCGACGATGGTGAAGATGTCCTCGTCCAGGAGCGGCCTGTACGGCTCGGGCAGAAGCTGCCAGCTCTCGATGACCCCGGCCTGGAGATCCGCGAGCCGCCTGGTCTGGGGTGCTGCGATGCGGTCCTCCCTGGCTATGCGGCCGAGCTCTTTGACGTTCTCCCGCGCCCGGCGCGAGAGCTCCCGGCGCGCGTTGCCCCGCCGGTCCAGCAGACGCGCGCCCGTGTAGGCAGCACCCGAGCCGAAGAGGGCGGCGAGCAGGTAGCTGGCATCCTGACCCGTCGCGGCCAGCACGGCGAGGCCCGAGAAGGAGCTGAAGGGGATCAGCCTGACAACGTACCGGGAGACGCCGTTACGCACGGGGCCCCTCTTCCGGCTCGGGACGCGGTTCCACGGGCGTCTCCTCGGTGGGGGCGGCCTCTATGCGCTCTGGCTCGCGCAGGCCCATCTCTATCTCCATGATCTCGAGCTCCCGCTCGGCGTCGAGGCGCTTGAGGTCCACTTCGGCCGCGGCGATCTGGCGCTCCGTGTCGCTCGTGCCGAGCTCGCCGACGGCTTCGGCCTCGTAGGAGGACTGGCGGATGGACTGACGGGCCTTTTCGAGGTCCCGCGAGGAGTCCGAGAGGGAGATCTGGGCCCGCGCGTCGTTGGCGGTACGGAGCGCCCTCGCGCGCTGGTGCTCCTCCATGAGGGCGGCCCGTTCGCGCACGACGTCGTTGTAGCGGCGCTCCTGGTCGCGGAAGGCCCGCTCCATGTCCTGGGAGTTCCTGCGCGCCTCCTCCAGCCGGCCCTCTATATCCGCGAGTTGGGTCTGGGCCTCCTGCTTTTGCTGGACCACCTCGACGGCGGCGGCGCGCTGGCCGCGGCCGGCGAGCTCGCGCGCCTGGCGCTCCTTGACGGTCAGGATCTTCTGCTTGCTCACGGCGTCGTTGGCGAGCATCTTCTCGTAGGCCATCGTGCGGGCCGCCGCGACCTGCAACTTCTTGAGGTTCTCGAGCTCGTCCTGGACGGCGTTCTCGAGAAGTATCTCGGGGTTGCGTTGCTCCACCCCCGTGAGGAACTTCCCAAAAAAGCCGCGGATCGCTCTAGTAAATCTTCCCATGTAGGTCGCCTACCCCCGGCTGTCATAAGGCCTGCAAAGTCAGTAGTGAATTATAGCATCGGTACGGATCGCCCCTGAAAAGAGTTTCAGGGGCGGCACGCCTCCTTCGGAGGCTCTCAGCACGCTACGGCTGACGCCTCCGCTTTCAGCACGTGCCCTTCGGGCACTTTCAGCACGCCCGCTACGCGGGCTTTCAGCTTTTTTGTTGGCGGCGTTACCCGAAGCGCCACACCTTCTCGAACGACAGGCGCTGCCGGGCCGGTCCCGGACGGCGGGAAGCTGAAAGCGCGGCCTGCAAAGCAGGCCGAAGCGTGCTGAGAGCGAGGGCCGCAAGGCCCGAAGCGTGCTGAGAGCGGAGCCCTTAGGGCGGAGCGGGCTGACAAGCGCAGGCGAAGCCGGAGCGTGCTGCTCGACCCTACCGGGCCGCTCTGTATCCTTCGGGTGTGTTCCGGCCCGCCAACACTATGGCGCTCGGGCCGTCCACTTCGAAGGAGGCCTCCAGGGCGCGGCCGGCCGCCATGAGCAGGTCTTCGGGCGTGCGGGCGTCGCGGGGATAGATGGCCGCCCCGGCGCGCGTCTCGTTCGCCCCGAGGGAGCTGGCCGCCGCCAGCGCC
>CAXTDD010000036.1:0-10179 GCA_964242955.1 uncultured Rubrobacteraceae bacterium
AACCTCGGCATGATGGGCGTGGACAGCTTCGACGCCATCATCAACGCGCCGCAGGCAGGCATTCTCGCCCTCGGCCGGACGAGGACCGTCCCCGAATGGCAGGACGGCGGGTGGGTGCCGCAGCAGGTGATCTCCGCGACCCTCTCGGTGGACCACCGTGTCGCCGACGGCGCGGACGGCGCCCGGTTCCTGGAATCCCTTCAGGAGGTCCTCCTGGACTGGGAGCTCTTGCTTTAAGGCAGTTCTCGGAACGGAACGGCTTTTGAGGAAAGGTTTCGAGGCTCCCAGGTTCCCAGGGGGCCGGGCGCGGTGGGGTCCCGGCTTCCCGCGCCTCGGAACCTGAAAGCCTCGCGGAGGGCATGCCCTCTCCGCAAACCGCTCCGAAGAGGCCGGACGACGGCGTACGGGTCCAGCCGTGTCCGCTACCGCCAGGTTAAACTTGTTGCGGTTTTGTCAACAACCGTCGTGCCGGGGCGGTATTAAGTACTAATTGTACAAGAGCACGATCATGTCTAGTATGTGGGGTGGGTAAGAAACGGGAAACTGGAAAGGAAGAATTATGGCTCAAGCAAGTGCGACGGGCGCCGGTGGATCGGGCCTGCGGGTACGGGTCCAGAAGTTCGGGAGCTTTCTAAGCAGCATGGTCATGCCCAACATCGGGGCGTTCATCGCGTGGGGTTTGATCACGGCCCTGTTCATCCCGGATGGCTGGATCCCGAACGAGCGGCTGGCGGAACTGGTGGAACCCATACTATTCAACCTGCTGCCGTTGCTCATAGGCTACACCGGCGGCCGCATCGTCCATGACGTGCGCGGCGGCGTGGTCGGCGCGATAGCCACCATGGGCGTCATCGTAGGGTCGGATATACCGATGCTCCTCGGCGCGCTCATCATGGGACCCCTGGGCGGGTACGTCATCATGCAGTTCGACCGCCTGGTCGGGGGCAGGGTCCGTCAGGGCTTCGAGATGTTGGTGAACACCTTCTCCGCCGGCATCATCGGCGGCATCCTCGCCATCATCGGCGTCCTCGTCGCTGGCCCCGTCATTACCTCCGTAAGCAACGCGCTCGGGGCCGGCGTCAACGCCATCGTCAACGCGGGCCTGCTGCCGCTCGTGAGCATCATCGTCGAGCCGGCGAAGATTTTGTTCCTCAACAACGCCATAAACCACGGCATCCTCGCCCCGCTCGCCATCGACCAAGCCAGGGAGGCCGGCCAGTCCATACTGTTTATGGTCGAGACCAACCCAGGGCCGGGGCTCGGCATCCTGCTCGCTTACACGTTCTTCGGGCGCGGCCTCTCCAGGGCCTCCGCCCCCGGGGCCGCGATCATCCATTTCTTCGGCGGCATCCACGAGATCTACTTCCCCTACGTCCTGATGAAGCCGGCCCTGGTGCTGGCGGCCATCGCCGGCGGGGCCAGCGGGCTCTTCACCGCCACGATCTTCAACGCCGGCCTCGTCTCGACCCCCGCCCCCGGCAGCATCGTCGCCTACCTCGCGCTCACGCCCCGCGGCGGCTTTGTAGGCGTGATAGCCGCCGTGCTCGTCGCGACCGCCGTTTCGTTCCTGGTGGCCTCCGTGATCCTGCGCCGCGCTCCCGCCACCGAGGATGAGGTGGAAGACGAGAACAGCCTGGAGCAGGCCGCCCAGCGGATGGAGTCGATGAAGGGCAAGAAGAGCAGCGTCGTCTCCGGCACGCTGGCCTCCAACGGCTCCGACACCGAGGTCGACGACGCCCTCGAGACCACGCGGGTCGGCCAGGCCCGCTCTATCATCTTCGCTTGCGACGCGGGGATGGGGTCCAGCGCCATGGGCGCCTCCTTGCTACGCAACAAGGTCCAGAAGGCCGGGCTGCACGACGTCACCGTCACCAACAAGTCCATCAACGACCTCCCCGACGACGTGGACCTCGTCATCACCCACGAGGACCTCACGGACAGGGCCAGGGCCAAGGTGCCGGGCGCGGTCCACATCTCCGTGGACAACTTTCTCGGCAGTCCCAAGTACGACCAGCTCGTCGAGCAGCTCAAGAGCGGGGAGAACGGCGGGAACGGCGCAGCGACCAATGGCGCCTCCGACGACTACTCGGGCGTGGACAAGATCATCTTCGCCTGCGACGCGGGGATGGGTTCGAGTGCTATGGGCGCGTCGCTGATGCGCGACAAGGTGAAGAAGGCCGGGTTGACGGACGTCGTCGTCGAGAACAAGGCGATAAACGACATACCCGACGACGCCGACGTCGTCATCACGCATAAGGATCTGACGGACAGGGCGCGGCAGAAGTTGCCTGGGGCTCGCCACGTCTCGGTCGACAACTTCCTCGGCAGCCCCAAGTACGACGAGATCGTCAAGGGGATCGCGTCGACGAGGGTCTAACGGACAGGCATGGCGCGATGGGGCTCTCGATCCGCGAGATACGGCTGATCGGGGCCCTGTTGCGCCATCCTGAAGGCTTCACCGCCTCCGACCTTGCCGAACGCCTCGACGTGAGCGCACGAACGGTCCACCGCGACCTGCCACTAGCCGACCAGTTCCTCGCCTCCCGCGGCCTGACCCTCGTGCGGCAGGCCGGGCGCGGCCTGCGGGTCGAAGGTGCGGTCGCGGCCAGGGAGCAGGCCCTCGAAGACTTGCGCGACGCCGGTTCCCGGGAGTTCGCGCCCGAGGAGCGGCGGATCTCCCTGCTGCGCACGCTGCTGCTGGCCGATGCGCCGATAAAACTGCGCGCCCTGGCGAGCGGGTTCAAGGTCTCGGTCGGGACCGTCAGCCGCGACCTCGACGGGGTGGAGGACTGGCTCGCAGGTTCTGGCCTAACGGTCGTGCGCCGGCGCGGGTACGGCGTCGAGATCCGGGGCACCGAGGGAGATCTGCGCCGGGCCATGGGGCGTCTGATCCTCGAAAACCTCGACGAGGCGCCGCTGCTCTCCGGCCCGTCAGAACCCGGCGGGCTCCCGGCCGGCCTGGCCGCCGACCGTATCTCAAACCGCGTGATGGGCATGATCGACGCGGACCGGCTGCGTAAGGTCGAGGCCCTGACCGGAACGGTGGTCGAGCGGCTGCCCTACGCCATCGCCGACGACGCCTTCGTGAACCTGAGCGTCCACGTCGCCTTGATGGTCGAACGGCTCTTGCAGGGCGGCAGGATCGAGGCGGGCGAAGAGAACGAACAGAGGCTCCGGAACACCGTCGAGCGCGAGCACGCAGAGGCCTTGGCCGAAGACATCGAGAGGGAGTTTCGGGTGGACGTGCCCGAGGCCGAGGTCGCCTACATAACGACGCACCTGCGCGGCACGAAGCTGCGCCAGGACGACGCTTTGGAACTCTACTTCCAGGGCTCGGACCTCGAGGTGGCCTCAAGGGTGAAGGCCCTGATCCACTACGTCGGGGAGCAGACGGGGGTCGCGCTAGTGGGCGACGGCTCGCTGTACACCGGGCTTCTCGCGCACATGGAGCGGGCCATCTACCGCGTGCGGGAGGGCATGAGGATCTACAACCCGCTGCTCTCGGACATAAAGGAGGACTACCCGGCGCTCTTCGACCTCGTCGGCCGGGCGATGAAGCGGGTGTTCGCGGACGAGGAGATCCCCGAAGAGGAGCTCGGGTTCGTGGCGATGCACTTCGGGGCGGCGCTCGACCGGGGGCAGGGCGAGTTTCCCACCAGCGTCCTCGCCGTCTGCGACTCCGGCATCAGCTCCTCCAGGATGCTCGCCTCCAAGCTGGAGGGCGCGTTCCCCCAGATCCGGCAGATAAGGAACGCCTCGCTGTTCGACCTCGAAGGGCTCGACCCGCGGGACTTCGACCTCGTCGTCTCCACGGTCCCGCTGCCGATCCCGGAAGATTCTTACGTGCAGGTGCGCCCGCTCCTCTCCGAGAACGACGTGGAGAAGATCCGGGACCACCTCAAGAAGGGCCCCCACGACCGCCTCGCCGAACGCGCGGCCTCCGAGTCCCTGGAGGTCCTCGGCGGCGGGCACACGAAGTTCTACCAGATGGCGGAGGCCACCCAGATCATCGCCGAGCTGATGGAGGACTTCTTCCTGGAGCGCCACGCGGCCGGCGGCAACGTCCCGGAAGCCGTGCGCCTGATGTGCGACTCGCTCGCGGAGCGCGGCCTGGTCACCGATCCCGAACGCCTCGAAGCCGGCCTGCTCTCGCGCATGGAGCGGGGCGGCATCGGCATCCCCGACACCTCGCTGGCCCTGTTCCACGCCCGCGGCGACGCCGTCACGCGGCCCTCGTTCTCCGCGCACGACCTCGACGGGCCCGTTCAGCTCGAAGGGATGGACGGCGTTACTATGGGGGTGCGCCGATGCCTGCTAATGGTCGCGCCGCTGGAACTCTCCCCGGTCGCCCTGGAGGCGATCAGCGAGATCTCCGTGGCGATGGTCGAGCGTACCGCCGAGCGCGACGCCTTCGAGAACGGCTCGGAGGCCCGCATCGTCGCGGCGCTGAACGGCATCTTTGCCCGTTATTTGCAATACAAGCTGACGTGAGAGGAGCCAGGGAATGGCCGACGAGATACTGACGCCGGAGACCATCGAGCTGAAGGCGACTTTAGGCAGCCAGGAGGAGGCCATCCGCCGGGCGGGCGCTTTGCTCGTCCAGAACGGGAACGTCGAGGAGCGCTACGTCGACTCGATGTTCGAGCGGGAGAAGTCGGTCTCGACCTACATGGGCAACGCCGTCGCCATACCGCACGGCACCAACGAGTCCAAGGACTGGGTGACGAGGTCGGGGCTCTCGATCATCACCGTCCCCGACGGGGTGGAGTACGGCGACGGCGACGTGGCGCGGTTGGTCATCGGGATCGCCGGGAAGGGCGACGACCACCTCGAGATCCTCTCTAAGATCGCGATAGTCGTCTCGGAGGAGGAGAACGTCGAGAAGATCGTCAACGCCCAGACGAAAGAGGAACTGCTGGCTATCTTCGAAGAGGCGGGCTGAATGAACAGCGTACACTTCGGGGCCGGCAACATCGGCCGCGGCTTTATCGGCCAACTCCTGCACGAGGCCGGCTACGACATCGTCTTTCTGGACGTCCAGAACGAGGTCGTCGACGCCCTGAAAAACCAGGGACGTTACGACGTGATACTGGCCGACGAGGAGAGCACCCGCATCCCCGTTGACCGGGTTACCGCGCTGCACTCCGTGGACGATGCCGAAGAAGCCAAGGAGCGGCTGGCGGAGGCGGACCTCATAACCACGGCCGTCGGGCCTTCGGTCCTGCCCATCATTGCCCCGGCTATTGCGGAGGGTCTCGCGGAGCGCGTTCGGCGCGGCGGGGGGCCGGTGAACGTGGTCGCGTGCGAGAACATGATCGGGGGCAGCCAGTCGTTGCGCGCGTCGGTGATGGAGCACGTTCCCGAAGATCAGGCCGGGGCGGTGGACGAGATCTCGGGTTTCCCGAACTCCGCCGTTGACAGGATCGTGCCGCAGCAGACGACGGAGGGCATAGACGTCCTCGTCGAGCCGTTCTTCGAGTGGATCGTGGACGCCTCCCAGCTAAAGGGCGACCGTCCGGACGTCGAGGGCCTCACCTACGTGGACGACCTGGGCCCATACATCGAGCGCAAGCTGCTCACGGTCAACACGGGCCACTCGGCGACGGCCTACCTGGGGTACGCGGGCGGGAAGAAGACCATCCACGAGGCGCTCGAAGACGACCGCGTGCGCGAGGCCGCCTCGGACGCCCTCAAGGAGACCGGGCTCCTGCTCATCAAGGAGCACGGCTTCGATCCCAAGACCCACGAGGCGTACCGGAACAAGGTCATCTCGCGGTTCATGAACCCCAGGATCTCCGACGACGTCACCCGCGTTGCGCGGGCGCCCATCCGCAAGCTCGGCCACAACGAGCGCTTCGTCTCGCCGGCCATACGCCTCATCGAGTCCGGCCACCTGCCGGTCCATCTGGCCGAGGTGATCGGGGCCGTGCTGCGCTACGACGACCCGAACGACGACGAAGCGCGGGAGCTCCAGGAGACGGTCGGCGCGGAGGGGGAGCGGGCGGCCCTGGCCCGGTACGCCGGGATCGAAGAGGACCACCCGCTGGTGGACCTGGTAGTCGATCGGGACGGGCGCGTGGAGGGGTGACCGTCGCCAAAGGGTTCGGGATGAGGGGTGAGAATCGGGCGGATTACGTACTCTAGGGCCGTGACGCGCGGGCCGGATCTCCGATCCGTGGGCGCGGGAGGATCGACGTGGCTATCATGCCGGGTCAAGGGAAAGGAGCGTAATGAGCAGTAGCGAGCTATTGTTGGGCGTGGACGTGGGGACGGCGAGCACCAAAGGGGTACTCGCGCGGCCGGACGGGGAGATTCTGGGCATAGCGGAGAGGCCGCACGAGCTCTCCATACCCCGTCCCGGCTACGCCGAGCACGACGCCGAAGGCATGTGGTGGAAGGACTTCACGGGGATCTGCACGGAGCTTCTCGGGAAGACCGACGGCGGTTCCATATCCGGGGTCGGCCTCAGCGGCATCGGGCCCTGCTTTCAGGCCGCGGACAAGGACGGGCGTCCCCTGAGGCCCGCCATCCTCTACGGCATCGACACCAGGGCATCGCGCGAGGTCGAGGAGTTGACCGCCAGGTACGGGAACGCGGACATCACCAGGCATTCCGGCAACCCCTTGAGCGCGCAGTCGGTGGGGCCCAAGATCGCCTGGCTCCGCCGCCACGAGCCCGAGAACTACGAGAAGATGCGCTACTTCTTTATGGCGCACACCTTTATCTCCCACAGGCTCACCGGCGCTTACGTGCTCGACCACTCCTCGGCCAGCATGTGCGAGCCCCTCTACGACACGACCCAAAACCGTTGGATCGAAGAGTGGTGCAACGACGTGGCTCCCGGCCTGGAGATGCCCGAGCTGCGCTGGTCGGCGGACGTTGCCGGTCATATCTCCAAACAGGGCGCCGAGGCGACGGGGCTCCCGGAAGGCATCCCGGTGACCGTCGGGACCACGGACAGCTTCGCCGACAGCTTCAGCGTCGGGGTAAAGAACCCGGGCGACGCCATAATCATCTACGGCTCGACCATGTCCATCATCGTGGTCGCCGAGGAGTCGCTGCCGGCCAACAACCTCTGGAGCAACGCCCATCTCTTCGAGGGCACCTACAACCTCTCCAGCGGCATGGCGACTTCCGGATCTCTTACGGCCTGGCTGCGTAAGATCTCCGACGGCAAGTCCTTCGCCGACCTGACAGCGGAGGCCGAGAAGGTCCCCGCCGGCTCGGACGGCCTCGTCATCCTGCCGTACTTCGCCGGGGAGCGCACCCCGCTTCTGGACCCGGACGCCCGCGGCGTGATGTGCGGCCTCACTCTGGGCCACACGCGCGGCCACCTCTACCGGGCGCTGCTCGAGGCCTCGGCCTACGGGGCGCGCCACCTTCTGGAGGTCATCAACGAGACGGGCGGCGAGGGCGAGCGCGTCATCTCCGTCGGCGGGGGCACCAAGGGCGGGTTGTGGCCCCAGATCATCTCCGACATCACCGGCATTACCCAGAACATCCCCGAACAGACCGTCGGCGCCGGCTACGGCGACGCCATGCTGGCCGGCATCGCCTGCGGCCTGCTGGACCGCGATGCCAGTTGGACATCCCTGACCGGCACCGTCGAACCGAACCCGGAGAACCGCGAGATCTACGACGAACAATACGCCATCTACAGGGACCTCTACCCGGCCACCCGCCCCATGGCCCACGCCCTCGCCAACATCCAGATGAGGGAAGACACGGCCCTGGAAGAATCGCCTGCGGGCTAAAGGAACGTGAACCGCCCGTGCCGGGCCCGGCACGGGCGGAAAGGACGACGGAGATCAAAGCCCATGAAAGGAGCACATAGATGGTGGAGAAGGAAGCGGTGATAGTTCCCGAGGCAGGCCTGCACGCCAGGCCGGCGGCCAGGTTCGTCAAAGAAGCCAAAGGTTACTCTTCCGACATCATCGTCTCCAAGGACGGCACGGAGGCCAACGCCAAGAGCTCGCTGCGGCTCATGACGCTCGGGGCCAAGCACGGGGACAAGGTGGTGGTGAGGGCCGAGGGCGAAGACGAGGAGGCGGCGGTGGAAGCCCTCGTCGCCATCCTCTCCGAAGAAGAGGAGTAGGCGATGGTGGGCAAGCGCCTGACGGGTGTGGCGGCCTCGGAGGGGGCCGCCGTCGGCCCCGCCTTCGTGCACGTCCCCCGCGACCTCGAGCCCGAACGCGCGAACATCGCCGAGGGCGAGGTAGAGGCCGAGCTCGGGCGCTTCAGGGGGGCCGTCGAGGCCGTCTCGACCAAGCTCACGGCGACCGCGGAGGAGATGCGCCAGGGCGGCAGCGAGAAGGAGGCCGGGATCTTCGAGGCCCACGTCGAGATGGCCGAGGACCCCGAGTTCCAGGAGGGTGTGGAGGAGCGGGTGAAGGCTCTTGAGAGCCCCGAGGCGGCCGTGATCTCCGTGGGCGACGAGTTCGCCGCCCTCTTCGCCGGGATGGACGACGAGTACATGGCCGCCCGCGCCGACGACGTGCGCGACGTGGCGAGCCAGATCGCCGCCGAGCTCATGGGCGCCGGAGCATCAGGCCTCGAAGCCCTCTCCGAGCCGTCCGTGATCCTGGCCCTCAACCTCGCCCCCTCGGACACCGCCCGCATCCCGAAAGGCATGGCCCTCGGTTTCGTCGTCGCCGAGGGCTCCCGGACCTCCCACGTCTCCATCATGGCCCGCTCCTTCGGCATCCCGGCGGTGGTCGGGGTCGGGGCGGAACTGGAAGACGTCCTCGGGGCGAAGACCGTCGCCCTGGACGGCACTGAAGGCTACACGGTCGTCGACCCGGACCAGGACACGGTCGCCGGCTTCGAGCGGAAACGGCGCGACAACGCCGCCGAGGCGGCCCTTTTGGAGGAGTACAAGCAGGCCGAGGCCCGCACGTCTGACGGGCGGCGCATCGAGGTTTCCGCCAACATCGGCTCGGCCGGAGAGGCCGAAGGGGCGCTCGCGTGGGGTGCCGAGGGCGTGGGTCTGTTCCGCACCGAGTTCCTGTTCATGGAGCGATCGGAGTTGCCTTCGGAGGACGAGCAGTACGAGGTCTACCGTGCGGTGGCCGAGGCCTTCGACGGGAAGCCCGTCGTCCTGCGCACCCTCGACGTCGGCGGCGACAAGGATCTGCCCGGCGTGGAGCAGCCGGAAGAAGAGAACCCTTTTCTGGGGTGGCGTGGCATCCGGATGTGCCTCGACGTGCCGGGGTTGTTCAAGCCGCAGCTCAGGGCGATCCTGCGGGCCGCGGCGCACGGCAACCTGAAGATGATGTTCCCCATGATCGTGGACGCCAGGGAGGTCCGCGCCGCCAAGGAGATCTTCGACGAGTGCCGGCGGGAGCTCGAGAGCGAGGGCGCCGAGACCGGCCCGGTTGAGGTCGGGATCATGATAGAGACCCCGGCCGCCGTCCTGTGCGCCTCGGAGATAGCGACCGAGGTCTCCTTCTTCTCCATCGGCACCAACGACCTCGTGCAGTACACGCTGGCCGCCGACCGCGGCAACGAGAAGCTGCAACACCTGCAGAGCGCCGACCATCCGGCGGTCCTGAAACTCATAGAGGAGACCGGCCGGGCCGCCAAGGAGGCCGGCATCTGGGTCGGGATGTGCGGGGAGGCGGCGGCGGACCCGGCGCTGATCCCGAAGTTGGTTGAGATGGGCATAACGGAGCTCAGCATGAGCGCGCCGTCCATCCCCAGGGCCAAGAAAAGGGTGTCCGAGATCTAGGGTACCGGGGTGGTTGGCGAGCCCCTCATGGAGCTCGAGGAGTCGTGGATGTTCGGGGTGTTCCCGACCCGGCTCCTTATCTTCGACGACCGCATCGAGGTGCGCGACTTCGAGCTGCTGCGGGAGAGGATTCAATCGAAGGGCTACGACCGGGTGGAGGGGGTCGTGGTCTCCGGTGAGGGCCTGCTCGCCAACCTCATCATCACGGAGAGGAGCGAGAAGCCGATCCTCATAAGGGGCCTGAACAAGAACGACGCCGAGCGCGCCGGCGCCCTGATCGAGGATCGTATGGCCCGGGCCAAAGATCGCGCCACACAAACATCTCCGACGATCGACGAGGGGCGCATGATCCGGAACCTCACCGAGCTGCGGGACGCCGGTGTCCTGAGCGAGGAGGAGTTCGAGGCCAAGCGAAGAGGGATGATGGGGGACGCGGGGTAGAGGTACGTGGC
>CAXTDD010000037.1:0-10048 GCA_964242955.1 uncultured Rubrobacteraceae bacterium
CGTTAGGGCCACGGCCGCGAGCGCCGCGACCGCGCCCGAGGCCAGAAAGAGCGCCGCGAGGACCGTCGCGGGGAATAGCATCCTCGCCCCCGAGCCCAGCGAACCCCTGGAGACCCTGAGGCCGACCAAGACGCCTACCATGATCTGCAATGCCTGGTTCGAGAATGCCGGCGTCCGCACCTCGGGGAGCCCCAGAAGGCCCAAGAGAATCCCGACCCCGACCATGGCGCCGGTGAAGGGACCGGCGGGGACGCGCAGCCGCACGGCGAGGTAGGCCCCGAGCACCGCCGCGAACGGCGCAGCCGCGAAGATCATGCCGTTCAAACGGCGGCGTCACCCGCCTTCGTTGGTGCCGGTGGTTCTACGTATCGGTCGGCTCTTGCGCCCTCCAGGGTAAGAGAAAGCCCCGGCCTCTCGACCGGGGCTTGCATACAAGTTCGCCGGGCGTGCTTAGGCGCCGCCGTCTTCTAGGACGAAGGTGACCGCCAGGTTCACCTTGTAGCCAGTGATGTTGCCGTCCTCGATCAGAATGTTCTGGTCCTTGATCCACGCGCCTTCCACGCCGCGGAGCGTGGAAGTTGCCCGCGTGATCGCTTGCTGTATGGCATCCTCGAAGCTCGTCTGCGAGGTCGCGCTGAGCTCGGTGACCCTTGCTACGGACATGCAGCCTCCTTTTGCCTGTTCTCTCTTTCTCCCTGAGACCCCTAACTACCCGCGACGCCGGAAAATAAACGTCTTTCGGAGACGGTGGGAAGGCTAGATCTCGGTGGCGAGGACGGGGTCCGTGGTGGGCTCCTCGGAGCCGCCGGCGGGCTCGATGGTCACCGCGAGCGTGTCGGCCCCGCCCAGGGGCGTCGTTATTGCCGTGGCGGCCATGTCGCCCGCCGGTTCGAGCAGCCCGCTCGGTTTGGGAACGTCATCTACTATCACCCAGATCTGCAGGGTGCGGTCGTCCGGTATGGAAGGCACGTTCTCGACCACGAGGATGGACCGGTCGCCCTTCATGGCGGTCACCTCCGCGTGCGCGCCCTGGTCGGCCCAGGAGCCGCCGAGCTGTATCTGCTGGATCTCCTCAGGCCCGTCCGCCGGGGGTTCTTCGGCCGAGCGGGCCTCCTCCACCTGCCCGCGCAAGTCCCTCACGTCCCCCTGCAGCAGCACGTTCCAGGACAGGAGGCCCACCAGCAGGACGGCCGCCGCCCCGAGCGCGAGGTTCTTGAAGCCCATGAACCCGCCGAGCCACGAAGACGCCCGGCGCCCGGCGGCGCGGGGGCGGGACGACTCCGGCTCGACCACGCCCATGATCCTTCGCTTGAGGTCGTTGGAGGGTTCGTGCTCGGGAGGTGAGAGGGCCAGCAGACCCGCCACCCCGACGAGGTCTTCGACCTCCGCCTGGCGCTCCGGGTGCGCCTCCAGGTACGCTTCAAAGGCGGCGCGCTCCTCCTCCGGCAGCGCCCCGAGGACGTAGGAGTCCTTGAGCTCTTCGAAGGTTCTGTCGTCCATGGGACTCATCTGGGTACGCTCACGTCCTTCTGGTCGAAGTAGTCCCTGATCTTTTTCAACCCCAGCCGCATCCGGCCCTTGACGGTACCCAACGGCAGGTCGAGGAGGTTGGAGATCTCGACGTGCGTGAAGCCCGAGAAGTACGCGAGCTCCAGGATCTTGAGCTGCTCGGCGGGGAGCGTGCTGAGCGCCTCACGAACCTGATCCCGCTGCGAATTACGCCAGGTCTCCGCAAACGCCTCGCTGGGTTGCGACCTCGGCGCCGACGCTTCGACGCGGTCCTGGGTCCTGCGCCGGCTCGCCAGCGAACGGAGTTGGTCTATCCCGCGGTTGTGCACTATGGAGAGCACCCAGGTGCGCACGCTGCCGCGCTCCGACCTGTAGCCCCGCGCCGAGCGCCACACCTTCAAGAAGGCGTCCTGCGCCAGGTCTTCTGCCGCCTGCCGTTCGCCCATCATCCTGTAGGAGAGGGAGTAGGCCGCCCGACTGTGGCGGTCGTAGAGGGTGGCGAATGCCTCGGCGTCGCCCGCCTCTATAAGAGACATGAGATCCTCATCCGCGAGGATCAGGTATTTTCTTCCGTCCGCCATACCCCGATTCTACGGCAACGAACCGGGGCCGGATCATGGCCGATCCGCTCCGGCCCCCGACCGACCACAAGATGTTGAGAAACATTGCGAAAAACTTACAAGGTCATTACAGTTCAATGATCCGTGGACCGGGGGCTACCGTAATAAATGGTTGTAAACGTCGGCAACCGGGGTAAGGAATACGGGTGCCGTTGAGGGCGGAAAGAGAGGAAGGGTAGATGAGTGGAGTAGAGGGCCGCGGCCTGGTCGCTTTTGACCAGGAGACGTCGCGGCGAAACTTCTTGAAGACCGCGGCGTGGGCAGGTGCTGCGCTGTCGGCGGCGGGGATCGGTGGCTTCGGCGTCGCCGTCCGGCAGGCCAACGCCACACACGAGGGCTACGTGCCTTTGGGCGATGTGGGGATCCTGCAGTTTGCGTACCAGTTGGAGCTTCTGGAGGCCGAGTTTTACTCCATAGGCGCCGACTCGGGCCTCTTCGTGGACACCTTCCTGGCGCAGATAGCGGAGATCCGGGACCACGAGATCACGCACTACCAGGCGCTGGCGGACACGATCGTGACCCTCGGGGGCGAGGTTCCTGCGACGCCCGCGTTCACGTTCCCGGAGGACGCCACCGCCGACGCGGCGACGTTCCTGGAGTATGCGGCGACGCTGGAGCCCGTCGGGATCGGGGCCTACCAGTCGGCGGCCGTGGCGCTCGAGAGCAAGGATGTCCTGGCGTCGGCGATCTCCATCCACAACGCCGAGTGCCAGCACCGCTGCGCGATCGACGTGATGAGGCTGATCGTGCCGCCGAACAACGTGGCGTTCGAGGAGGCCCTGCCGCTTGCCGCCGTGCAAGAGGCCGTGGCCCCGTTCGGGATCACGGGCTAAGGGAGGATAAAGAGAGATGAAGAAGCACACTGTAGACGTGCCGGGCGCGGGGGAATTCGCGTCGCGGCCCAAGAGCCGGAGGGACTTCTTCAAGACCCTCGCTGCGGCCAGCGCTGGCGCGGCGGGCGGCTCATTGCTACTCTCGCGCAAGGCGTCCGCCCAGGACTACTCGAGCGCTTCCGCATCGGCGAGCGCCAGCGCCTCAGCCAGCGCCAGCGGCGACGTGGAGATCTTCAACTTCGCGCTCACCCTGGAGTATCTGGAGCAGGAATTCTACGGGCTGGCGCTTGACGCCGGCGTGCTCTCCGGCGACGCTCTGGCCGTCGTCGAGGCGCTCTATGACCACGAGAGCCAGCACGTCGACGCGATAATCGCGGCGCTGGAGGAGCGGGGGGCCACCCCGGTCGCGAAGCCCGAGTTCGTCTTCCCGGACGCGGCGCTCGCCAGCCAGGCCGCCGTACTCGAGACGGCCATCACGCTGGAGCCTGTAGGCGTCGGCGCCTACCTGGGCGCGGCCCCACTGATCCAGGAGGGGGAGCTGTTGGCAGCCGCCGGCAGCATCGCGGGCGTCGAGGGCGAGCACGTGGTCGCCGTGACGAACCTGATCAGCGGCCTACCGGCCGCCGTCGAGGCCTTCCCGGCTGCGCTCACCATGGACGAGGTCCTCGCGGCCGTCGCCCCGTTCATCATGGGCGGCATGATGGAGACCGGCGGCGGATCGTACCGCAGCAGGACGAGCTTCGGCCGGGTCTAACCCGACGCCGAAAGGGAACGCGGTAGCTTTGAACCGCCGTTCCGACCAGAGGAGCAGGGCGCTGATCGCCCTGCTCCTCTTTGTGCTGCTCCTCGTCCCGGCCTGCGGCCTGGAGATGCCCGGCGAGGGGAACGACTCCGCCGCACAGCGGGAACCCACCGCGAAACCGAAGAACGAATCCACCGGCGGGAGCCCGGAGCAGATCGAGAAGGCCGCCGGCGGCGAGCCAGACACCGAAGTGACCACAAAGACCACTGAAACCGCCTCGAAGCCGGCGGAGAGCACCAGGTTTGTGCACCGCGCGACGGAGGAGAACAGCAGCGGCGACTACACGTACCTGGACGATCCGGCCCTCAACGGCAACCCGGACGCCGTCGTCTTCGCCACGCCGACCGGCGTCCGCGGGGGCGGCGAAGAGTACGACCACAACGTCGGCGTGTGGTTCGAGCCCGAGGCAGAGAAGTGGGCGATCTTCAACCAGGACCGGGCGCCGGTGCCCGCCGAAGCCACGTTCCAGGTGGTCGTCCCGCCCGGGTCCGAGGGTTTCGTCCACCGCTCTACCCCCGAGAACGCCTCCGAGAAGGGCACGTACCTCGACGACCCCCTCGTGAACGGCAAACCCGACGCGGTCCTATCCGTAACCCAGAACTGGAATCCCGGAGGCGGAGGAGGCGTCTACAACGACCACGCCGTGGACGTCCGCTACGACGAGGAACGCGAGGCGTGGGAGATCCACAACAAAGACGACTCGGCGTTGCCCGACGGCGCCTCTTTCAACGTGGGGGTGCTCGGACCCGCCACGGTCACGAGCGTGGAGAAGTCCGGCGACATCGCCAAGGCGCCGAAGTACAGGGACTTCTACTCGGAGGGCAACCCGAAGGCGCCGAAACTGGTCTCGTCGGACACCTCCGCTGGCGCCATCCCCGTGGTCCAGCCTTTCAACTTCGGGCGGAACCCCGGCGGGCCAGAGGACAAGACGCTTACGCTCGACATCCCGAAGATAGGGGTTGAGGATGTCCCCGCCTTCGACACCGTCTCCGAAGAGAAGCTCAGGGACGGCACAGTCCACATCCCGGCTTCGGGCTATCCCTGGCAGAACGGGGCCAACGTGTTTATCGCTGGGCACCGCATCGGATACCCGGGGACGCCTTCGGATTACGTGTTCTTCCGGCTGGACGAGTTGGTGGAGGGGGACGAGATCCGGCTCACGAACGCCATCGGCAAAGACTTCCTTTACCGCGTGACGAAACAGACGGTCGTCGGCCCGAACGACGTCGAGGTAATGAACGCGGTGGAGGGCAAATCCCTCATCACGCTCCAGACCTGCACCCTGCCGGACTACGAAGAGCGCCTGATCGTGCAGGGCGAGCTCGTCGAAGAAACGACCTGAGTCACCCCGCCACCGTGCTAAGATTTCGCCTGTCCTGACCCCAACGGAGAGCAAGGTGCGGGCTTGCGGTTGAGCGTCCTTTCGAGCGGCAGTTCCGGCAACGCAACCTACGTTGAGTGCGGAACCGGCGGCCTGCTAATAGACGCCGGCCTGTCGCGTCACCGACTCGAAAATCTCCTCTCCCGCGTCGGCAAAACGCTAAACGACGTGGGCGCCGTACTGCTCACGCACGACCACTCCGACCACACCTGCGGCGCGGGGGCCCTGTCGAGGGAGTACGGCATCCCGATCTTCGCCGCCTCGGGCGTGCGGGCCGGTCTGAAACACGTCCCCGCGGACTGCGCGGTGGTCGAGGCCGGGGAAGAACTCGCCGTCGGTGAGTTGGCCGTGACCTTCTTCGAGGTGCCTCACGACTCGCCAACCTACGGGTTGCGAATCTCCGGCGACGGGCGTGGTCTCGCCATGGCGACGGACCTTGGCGAGGTCGGTCCCGAGACCATGGAGTGGTTGCGCGGTGCAGAGGCGGTGGTTCTGGAGGCGAACCACGATCCGGAGTGGCTCGCGCGGGGTCCGTACTCGGTGCGCCTGAAGCGCAGGATCTCCTCCCCAAACGGACACCTGTCCAACCGGCAGGCCTCCGAGGCGGCCCTCTCGCTGGCCCCGCACGGCCTGAAGGACCTCGTCCTAGCCCATCTCTCCAGGACCAACAACTCCCCGGCGAGGGCGTGCGGCACCGTCCACGGTGCGCTGAGAGAGGGAGGATACGCCGGCGTGCGGGTGCGGGCGGCCATCGCGAACCACCCTACGCCCTGGATCGAGGTCGGAGCATCAGCCGAAGCTCCCGCGTACGTCTACCGCTACGCCCGCGGCGACGCCGCCGGGCAGCTCTTCGGCATCGAATGATCCGGCACGCCACCATCCTCGCGGTCGGCAAACTCAAAGGCTGGCCCGCCGACGGCTGCGCCGACTATGCCAAACGCCTCCGCCGCCACTTCCCCGTAGATATCATCGAAGTCCCCGAAGAAGACATGAACCGACGCTCCCACAGCGAGGTGCTCGCTGCCGAAGGCCACCGCCTCACCAAACGCATCGCGGCCGGCTCTCACGTCGTCGCGCTCGACCGCGAGCGCGGCAAACAGCACCCCTCCGAAGAGCTGGCCCGGCGGCTGGGGGCGCTCGGGATCGCCGGCCGCAGCAACCTGACGATTTTGCTCGGCGGACCACTTGGACTCTCGCCAGAGTCGCTCCGCCGGGCCGACGAGGTGTGGTCGTTTGGGGAGATCACGCTTCCGCACGCCCTAGCTCGCGTGGTCCTCCTCGAACAGCTCTACCGGGCCGTAAAGATAGAGCGGGGCGAGAAGTATCATTGGTGAATTAGAGGTTTCAGGCTACAGGTTTCGGGCATCAGGTCTGCGACACGGCACGTCGTTGCGCGAGGCGTGAGATCGTGGGGCGATCTGGCGACGTCGTTGAGGTAGTGAGGCTCCTTGTGCCGCCGCAAGCGCTTTTCCTGAAACCTGTAGCCTGATGCCTGTAGCCCAAACTCAACTGCTATATTTACCTATATGCGCGTGCAGATAGACAGGTTCGAGGACGATGGTTGGGCCGCGATGTTGCTTTACCCGGACGGGAAGCGCGGCTTTGATCTCCCACGCGAGTTGCTGCCCGGGGGCGCCAGCGAGGGGGATGTGTTCGAAGCGCGCTTCGAGCACGACCGGGAGGAGACGGCGCGGCTTGCCGGGGAGAATCGGCGTCTGTTGGACGAGCTTGCGGGGGACGGGCGGTGAGCTTCGAGGAGCGGCTCGCGGAGGCCGTACGGGACGCGGTTCGGAGGGCGTACGGGATCCAGCTCGACGGCGTGCACGTCGAGCGGCCGAACGACCCGGAGCACGGGGACTTCGCGACCAACGTCGCGCTCGCGAACGCCCGGGTCTTCCGGCGTAGCCCGCGGGAGGTGGCCGAGAACCTGGTGGGGGCGCTGGATGCACCCTACGTCCGGGAGGCTGGGGTGGCAGGACCAGGGTTCGTCAACTTCAGGCTGGCGGACGAGGTTCTGTGCGCCGAGGTCGGGACGTTGCTGGAGGCGAAGGAGCATTACGGACGGAGGGAGCCCGAGGGGCGCCCGTTCATGCTGGAGTACGTCAGCGCCAACCCGACGGGGCCGATGCACGTGGGGCACGGGCGGCAGGCCGCCTACGGGGACTCGCTGGCGAGGATACTCGAGGCGGCGGGACGGCCCGTCTACCGGGAGTACTACTTCAACGACGGTGGGAACCAGATCCGCATCCTCGGCGAGTCCGTGGCCGTCCGGTACGCCGGGATCTTCGGTAGGGAATGGCCCGTCGCCGATCCTGAGGCCCTCTACCCCGGCGGGTACGTGCGCGAGATAGCGCAGGCATTGGCCGACGAGCGGGGCGAGACGTACATGGATATGGCATCCGACAAGGCGCTGCAGGAGATTGGGGCATTCGCAACCCGCTGGTGCATGGACGACATCGAGCGGACGCTGGCCCGGGTGCGGGTGCGCTTCGACAACTTCTTCAACGAGAAGGACCTCTACGAGTCGGGGGAGATAGAGGCCCTCATCGCGGAGCTGGAGGCCTCGGGGCACGTCTACGAGAGCGACGGCGCCCTGTGGCTCGACTCCTCGGAGCTTGGGGACGATAAAGACCGGGTCCTGCGCAAGAAAGACGGCACCTACACCTACATGGCCCCCGACGTCGCCTACCACCGCAACAAGCACGAACGCGGCTTCGCGACGGCCGTGGACGTGCTCGGCGCCGACCACGCCGGCTACCCGCCGCGCATCAAGGCCGGACTGCGGGCCCTCGGGCTGCCGGAGGACTTCTACGAGGTCGAACTCGTGCGGCTCGTCAAGCTCGTGCGCGAGGGAGAGCAGGTCAAGTTCAGCCGGCGGGCCGGTAACGTCGTGTCGCTCGAAGAGTTGCTCGACGAGGTGGGGGCGGACGTGGCGCGGTACTTCTACGTGCGGTCGTCGCACAAGAGCGAGATCAACTTCGACCTCGAACTGGCCGTGAACCAGTCGGACGAGAACCCCGTCTTCTACGTGCAATACGCCCACGCCCGCATCGCGAGCATCTTCGAGCGGGCAGGGACCAGCCCGGACGAGGTTCAGGACGTTCCGGCCGGCGAGCTCGCCCCGGAAGAACGCCAGCTCGTGCTTCAGCTGCTGGACTTTCCCAGGGTGGTCGAGAACGCCGCGGCGCGGCGGGAGGTACACCCGATCCCGACCTACCTCGAAACGCTCGCGAACCGTTTCCACCAGTTCTACACGGTCCACCGCGTCCTGATCGACGACACTGATTTGCGTGCCCGGCGGCTCGCGCTGTGCGCGGCGACCAAGCTCGTGCTGCGGTCCGGTCTGGACCTCGTCGGCGTCGTGGCCCCGGAGAAGATGTGAGTTTTGGCTTTTGGCCGTTAGCCATTAGCAGTTCGCATTGGACCTGGAGGTTTCCGTAGCTGCTCCGTTCTACCGTTGGCTTGAGCTAGGCGAACGGTGGAAGCGCCGCGTACATCACGTTCCGGTGCCAAGCTCCCCAGAAGCTCCTCGTCGAAAGCTAATGGCTAAAAGCTAATGGCTGTATACTTTTCCTCGTACCTACTAGCGACGGGGAGAAGATGACCACAGGCGGCCGGCTGACGATCTGCCAGATCAGCGATATTCATTGCGGAAGCCCGTACTTTATCCCCGATCTGCTGGAACGCTCCATCCTGGAGATAAACGACCTCGACCCGGCGGCGGTCGTGGTCTCGGGTGACCTGACGAACGCCGGCTACCGCCAGGAATTCGAGACGGCCGCCGAGTACGTCAGGGGTTTTGATTGCGAGAACGTCATGGTCATCCCGGGGAACCACGACTCGCGCAACGTCGGGTACGTCCACTTCGAGCGGCTCTTCGGGGAGCGGTACTCTTGCATCGAGTTCGACGACGCCGTGATGGTCGGTATCGACTCTTCTGAGCCGGATCTGAACGACGGTCGGGTGGGGCGGGAGCATTACGGGTTCATCCACGACTCGTTCGCGGGGGCTGACGGGAAGCTCAAGATCTTCGTGATCCACCACCACCTCATCCCGATCCCCGGCACCGGCCGCGAGCGGAACATCATCTTCGACGCCGGCGACGTGCTTGAGCTTCTGGACGAGGTCGGCGTGGACCTGGTCCTGTCCGGCCACAAGCACGTCCCCTACTCGTGGAAGCTCGAGGACTTCTTTATCGTCAACGCGGGCACGGCCTCGACGACGCGCCTGCGCGGCAACACGCGGCCCTGCTACAACATCATCGAGATAGAGGACGGGCGCGTAAAGGTCTTTCGCAAGTACCCGTTCAAGCAGCGGGAGCTCACCGTGGACTTCGACTCGAAGACCCACGAGTACGTGCGCTACGAGGAGAAGATCGACGCGGAGGTCGGCGCTGACCCCGGGATCGCGCTCGGCGGCGAGTAGCCGGGGGCCTCTCGCGTGCGGGCGCTCTTCCTGATCGACGGCGAACACTACCCGCCCGTGGTCCTCGACGCCATGCGCAGCGTCGAAGAATCCATGGGTGCTGAGAGCGTCGCCGCCGCCTTCCTCGGCGGCACGGAGAAGCTGAAGGAGGGCACGGACTACGGCCTGCCTCTCGTACATGGAGACGGTCCCGTCTCGGCGGTTGAGAAGGCCCTCTCGGAGTACAGCGTAGACGTCGTGGCGGACCTGTCTGACGAGCCCGTGATCGGCTACCGCGAGCGGATGCGTATTGCCTCCCTATCCCTGGCCGCAGGCGCCCGCTACGTCGGCAGCGACTTCGAGTTGAGGCCGCCGGAGCTGCGCGACGTCTCGACGAAACCATCGCTCGCCGTCGTCGGGACGGGCAAGCGGGTGGGGAAGACGGCCGTCTCAGGGTACCTGGCGCGGCTGCTGGCGCGGGAGGGCTTCGACCCTGGGG
>CAXTDD010000038.1:0-9732 GCA_964242955.1 uncultured Rubrobacteraceae bacterium
CGGCGAGGTCCTGCCGCGGCCCTCGCTCGGCGTCGAGCCGCGCGTCGAGGCGGCGGCAGCCACGGACGCCGCGACCGAGAAGATCGCCAGGGACCGCGAGCTCGAGGCGGGCGAGTTGCAGGTGTCCGAGCCCGAGCTCTCGATCCTCGACCGCGACCTGCTCGGCGGGCCTGGCCCGCGCTTCTCGCGGCTCGTGTACCGGATGGACGTCAGCCCGACGGAGCATGCCGGGGTCGAGCCCTTCCGGGAGCTCGTGCTCGTCGACGCCCAGACGGGCAGCGTGGCGCTCAACTTCAACCAGATCCACACCGCCAAAAACCGCGAGACCTACACGGCCGACAACCAGCCCGTGCAACCGGGCAGGCTCATCTGCGACGAGTCCGACCCCAATTGCGAGGCGGGCACGGCCGTCAACGGCGACGATGACCCGCAGTTGGCCCACCTGTTCGCGGGCGATACCTACGACTTTTACCAGGCCAACCACAACCGCGACAGCCTGGACAACAATGGTTACAAACTGATCTCTACCGTAGACTACTGTCCCGCGGACGACGCCAGCGACCCGGACACCGATCCCCAGTGCCCCTACCAGAACGCGTTCTGGGACGGGGTGCAGATGACCTACGGCGACGACTTCCCGATCGACGACGTGGTCGGCCACGAGCTTACCCACGGCGTCACCGACTTCGAGTCGAGCTTCTTCTACTACTACCAGAGCGGCTCGATCAACGAGGCCTACTCGGACATCTTCGGCGAGTTCATCGACCTGACCAACGGCGCGCAGACCGACACCGAGGCGGTGCGCTGGGACATCGGCGAAGACCTGCCGGGTATCGGTGCGATACGCGACATGGAGAACCCGCCCCGGTTCGGCGACCCGGACAGGATGCGCAGCCCCGACTACACCGCCGACACCAACGAGCGCGACGGCGGCGGCGTCCATCAGAACAGCGGCGTGGCGAACAAGGCCGCCTACCTGATGACCGACGGCGACACCTTCAACGGCCAGACCGTCACCGGCCTCGGCATCGAGAAGACGGCCGACATCTTCTACGAGGCGCAGACCAACCTGCTCACCTCGGCGAGCGACTACCAGGACCTCTACGCCGCCCTGCAGCAGGCCTGCTCCACCTTGACCGGCACGGGCGGCATCACCACCGCCGACTGCGCGGAGGTCAGAGACGCCGTCACCGCCACGGAGATGAACCTGCAGCCCACCGCTGCCCCGGCCACCGAGGCCCCCATCTGCAACCCGGGCTTCAGGCCCAGGGCGATCTTCGCCGACAACCTCGAGAACCCGCAGAGCGGCAACTGGACCAAGCAGAACATCGTAGGCCAGAATTTGTGGTTCTATCCCCAGAACCCCAACCCCATCATCGACGCGACCTACGCGACGAGCGGCGACACCAACTTCTGGGGCTACGACTTCTACGAGCGGGCCGACTACGCCATCGCCAAGCGCGGTAACGTGCGGGTCCCGGAGAGCGGGTTTACGTACCTGCGCTTCAAGCACTCCTACGGCTTCGACGACGACGAGACCTACCCTGGCCAGGGCGCCTACGACGGCGGCGTGCTGGAGTTCCAGGCGAATAACAGCGGCACGTGGGTCGGCGCGGGGAGCCTACTCACCCACAACGGTTACAACGGGATGATAGCGTCCGGCAACGGCAACCCGCTCGAAGGGCGCCGGGGCTTCGTGCGCGAGAGCAACGGCTACATCTCCAGCCGGGTCGACCTCAGCCAGTTCGAGGGGCGCAGCGTCAAGTGGCGCTACCGTATAGGCACCGACGAATCCATCGACGACTACGGCTGGTTCATAGACGACGTCAGCGTCTACAACTGCACCCGCTAATACATCGGCCGTAAGTACCATCGAGCCCCCGGTCCCCTATTCGGGACCGGGGGCTCCGCCGTATCAGCGCCCATTAAAGCCGTCAGTCATCTGCGAGACCAAAGAGCACACTGCCAAGAGCTAACAGCTAAAGGCCAAGTGCCTCTAGTAGGCGCGGGCGAAGACGGCGGTCTCGCCCGGTTTGCCCGAGACGAGGTCGGCGCCCTCCTCCCGGTCGAACGGGAGGAGCCGGATCGTGGCCTTGGTGTCGTCTTTGATCTTCTGCTCGGTCTCCTCCGTGCCGTCCCACGGCGCCGTGACGAAGCCGCGTTTCTCCGCGATGATCTCGCGCAGCTCGTCGTAAGTGTCGGCCTGCCGGGTATTCTCTTCCCGGAAAGTCTCGGCCTGGTGGAACATGTTCGCCTGGATCTCCCCCATCAACTCACCCAGACGTCCGGGGAGCTCCTTCCTGCCGACGAACTCCTTCTCCCGGGTATCGCGGCGCACCAGCACGGCCTGCCCCTTCTCGATGTCCTTCGGCCCGAGCTCCACGCGCACCGGCACCCCGCGCAGCTCGTGCTCGTTGAACTTCCAGCCCGGCGAGTGCTCCTCGTCGAGGTCCACCTCCATCCGCAGCCCGGCGTCCCTCAACTCGGCGAAGAGGGCCTCGGCCTCGCGGCGCACCTCGCCCTTGTTGTTGCCGCGCCAGATCGGGACGATCACGGCCTGCGTTGGCGCTATCCGCGGCGGCAGCTTGAGCCCCCGGTCGTCGCCGTGGACCAGGATCAAGCCTCCAATCGTCCGCGTGGAGAACCCCCACGAGGTCTGGTACGGGTGAACCCTCTCCTGCTGCTCGTCCAAGAACGTGATGTCGAACGCCCGCGCGAAATTCTGCCCGAGGTCGTGGCTGGTGGCCGCCTGCAGGGCGCGCCCGTCCCCCATCAAAGCCTCGCACGTGAACGTCTCCACGGCACCCGCGAAGCGCTCGGAGTCGCTCTTGGCACCGGTGAGCACGGGTATGGACATCGTTTCGTGGAAGCAGTCCTGGTAGACGTTAAGCATCCGCAGGGTCTCCTCGCGGGCTTCTTCGGCCGTCGCGTGGACCGTGTGTCCCTCTTGCCACAGGAACTCGGACGTGCGCAAAAAGGGCCGCGTGACTTTCTCCCAGCGAAGAACGTTGCACCACTGGTTTATGAGGATGGGAAGATCTCTGTAGCTCTGGATCCAGTTCTTGTAGAAGTCGCAGATGATGCTCTCGGAGGTAGGCCTGATGGCGAGCCGCTCCTCCAACTCTTCGCGCCCGCCGATCGTGACCCACGCGAGCTCGGGGTCGAAGCCCTCGACGTGCTCGGCCTCCTTCTTCAGGTAGCTCTCGGGGATGAGGAGCGGGAAGTATGCGTTCTTGTGTCCGGTAGCTTTAAACCGGTCGTCCAGGTCGCGCTGGACGCGCTCCCAGATCTCGAACCCGTAGGGCCGGATCGCGAACGTCCCCCGCACCGGCCCGTAGTCGGCCAGCTTCGCCATCCTGACGAGCTGCAAATACCACTTGCTCGGGTCCTCGCTCTTCTTCGTAAGCTTCTCGACCGCCTCGGTCATACGGGCGCTCCTCTCTCGATGCAAACGCAAAACGAGAGAAGAGTATAGCGTTCGGGGCGGTTCGTCCTATTCGAGAAGCAGCGCGGAAGGCTTAGGCGGCCCGAGCGGGACCCGCCGTACCCCTGGATCTGCCGGACCAGAGCAAGTAACCCACCAGCATCCAGCCCAGGTTGCCGAGCAAGCCGGGCAGGGCGAGGAACACGGCAAACAGCACCATTGACCCCACGGGCCCTGCCACCGCAAGCACCAGAGACGCCAGCGGCAGCAACCAGATCCCCAGTGGCAGTGCGCTCCAACGCCCTAGTGCCCGCGCCCTGAGCAGAGCGATCCCCAGCAGCAGAGAGCCGGCGAGCGCGAGCACGCCGACGCCCATGGTGATCCAGATCGAAACGATGGGCCCACCCCGCGGGTAGCCGGAGGACAAAATGATCAGCGACTGGTAGAGCGTCGTGCCGACGAACACAACGTCCGAGAACAGGACCAACGCCAGGCCCGCCGTGGCGAGCCGTCGGGACCCGCTCGCCACGCAGGCATACAGGCCGAGCGTACCGACCGCGAGCAGCAAGATTCCGACCACGCCCACCAAGTCGAGGACTTGGGTAACGATCGTCCACGTTCGGGATCCGACCCCCGCATAAAACATGGAGAAGTCTCTCGCGACCAGCACGATGCCCAGAGCGCCCCCAACCAGGGCCGCGAGCCCGCCGAAGCGGATCAAGCCCGACGACGAGGGAGTGGGCAGGCTCGTGCGGCCCCTCTCCGCCGACGCCGACAACAGGAGGTCGAGGAACGTCCGCGCCCACAGCAGGATCAAACCGCTTGCGCCGGCACGCCCAACCTCTTGCCGACGCAGATCCCCGAAGGCCTGCGCCATCTGCGCCCCGTACTCCTCCCGAAACTCCTTCAAGTACGCCCACAACATCGCTCCGTAGACGCGCTCCGAAAGGGAGGCGGCGCGGTCGCCTTCTCTGGGATTCGGCATCGAAAGCCCCTTTCAGCGGCCGGTGGCGGTCCGGGTCCTCCTGGCCGACTCGTAGGCGTCGAACATGGACCAGACCTGCGCCGGCAACAGGATCAAAATAGCTGTCGTATACACGATGCCCACCACGCCATCGGCAAGACCAGGATGCCCGAGGCTGGCAACGAAGACGAGATACGCAACGCCGCCCAGGACCCAGGGCAGCCCTTTGATGACCTGACGGTTGTAGAGCTGACCCAGCCCCGGCAAAAGGAGGCTCAGCAGGACGGCAAGACCAGGGCTCCTCATGGTCACGATGCTCCTCTCCTTAGACACCGTTACGGCCAGTTCCAGAACGGTGCGGGCCCACAGCTTGATGCACCCCCAAACTCCGCCACGCCGCAGTTCGTCCCTGCACAGATCTCCGAACGCCTGAACCATCTGCGGTCCATAAGCGTCCCGAAATTCTTCTGGGTACGCTAGAAGCAGGAACTCGTACACACGCTCGGAGGTGTGCATCATGCGCTCGCGGCCAGGGATCTCGGAGCTCAAGGTCTAGAGTTCCTGGTCGGTAGTAGCCGCGTATCCGGCGTCGAGGGGCACGGGCGCGAGGGCGCCCTTGAACCAGAAAAAACCGTAGCCCGCGGCGAAGAACAGGTGGACGGCGACGGCGATCGAGCCCCCGGTGCTCTCCCACATCTCCATCTGCACGCCGCCCAACGAGAAGGCCCCGAACAGATAGGTGACGAAAAGCGCTCCCGAGGCCGCCAACGGGGCAAACATCTCTGCGGCCCGGGCGGTAGCCAGGAGCAGCGCCCCCAGCCCCAGGCACACCACGCCCAGCAGGCGCCCCATGGCGACGGTGGCGTACTCGGCCGGGTCTTGCCAATCCACGGGCACCGTAGCCAGGCCGAAGATGTGGACCGGCGCCGCGTTCGCGAAGACGATCCCGAAGACCAACAGGAGCGCGCCGTTGAGCAGCATGAGGTTCCTGAGGGTCGCCAGACCACCGGCCTGGCGCACCGCGCTTCCCATGGTCTTGCTCCTCTCCGAGATCGTGCTCACCGCAAGGTCGGCCAGGGTGCAGATCCACAGCCCCGCCAAGCCGACCCTGCCACCCCGCTCGTGCTCTTCACGGCACAGGTCCCCGAATAGTTGCGTCATCAGGGGCCCGTACTCCCGCCGGAACTCTTTGGGATACGCCACGAGCAACGCCTCGTAGACGCGCTCGGAACGGGTCTTACGTTCGCCCATCACGCCCCCTCCGGCAACGCCCAGGGCCGTCTTACAAGGTTCTTGGCCTTCGCCGCGCTCACCAGGCTCGCCAACCGCTCGGCCTCCGCCCCCGCCACCTTCCTGCCGAAGTCCGTTATGCGATAGTAGCGTCGCCGTTGGTCGTCCATGGCGGGGTCCGGGCGCTCGTCGGACTCCTCGATGAGCCCATCGGCGAGCATCCGCTTGATCGAACCGTACAACGTCCCGGGACCCAGCCGCGTCTCGCCCCCGGTCCGCGCCTCCACCTCCTGCATGATCCCGTACCCGTGCCGCTCCTCGTCCGCCAGCGCCAGCAATATGTGCAGCACCGCCGGCGTCAACGGGAGCATGCCCCGCGGTTCCCGCGCCTCCGACACTACGCCTCCTCTCCAGAAAACTATCAGCACCGGATATATCCGTACTCGATACAATGCCAGCGCGGGGCGTTCGTGTCAAGGGGAGCGAGCATTTGCCGGGATCTGGTGCCGTCTTTTGAAAGCGTCCCGGCCCGTCTTGTCCCCTTGCTATGAGGTCTGGGGACAGCTTCTGCGGGGGTTTCGGGATTTCGTCGGCAAACCTAGCCAGTAACGGGTTGACGCCGGCGTGAGGTCGGGTCCGAGGCACGATCGAACAGCGAAATCCTCTGCTTCCGTCCGGCTGCCGGGTATGGCATTCTTTCTCTTATTCAAAAGTCCGTCACGACGTCTGCTCGGGGAGAGCGCATGGGTAGGTGGCCGGAGGGGAGTGGCGGGTGAGCAGACGCTAACGGGTGGGGCACACCGAAGAGACCTAGCCAAAAACCCCGCAACGCCCGCGCGGAGCCAAGCCCGGCAGAACCCGTCCGCGGGCCTTTCACGCCGAAATCCTGAAATACGCGGAACTGGCCGCAAACCGCCACCCGTGGCATCCTTCGATCCCCACACATCGCTCTCTGGAGGGGGAGGCATGGGAAGGCGACGGAGGAAGCGGGTACACCCGACCCACGAATGGGAGCAGATCGAGCTCCTGTGCGCCTGGGACGAGCAAAGGGACTACGAGCGGATCAGGCCGCTCGTCCTCTTCGGTGAGCCGGTCCCGGAGCGGTCGGCGCAGACCGGCGTCTCCGAACGTGTCCTCTACCGCGGGATCGCCGCGTTCCGGGAGGAGGGCATGGAAAGCCTCTTCGCATCCCCCAAGGCGAAGCGCAGGGTGCTACCGCCCGCCGTCCGCAGGAAGATACTGGACCTCAAGGCCGAGCACCCGCCGCTGAACCTCGAAGAGATCGCCAACGTCTGCGGCGCGCTCTTCGGGAGGAGGCCGGACGGCCACACCGTGAAGGCCGTGCTGGAAGAGAGCGCCATCCCCCGCAAGCTCGTGAGGCGTTTCCCGCCCTACCAAGAGATCCCCGACGACACGAACCGCAGGGAGGCCGTCGTGACCCTCCACCGCGAGGGATGGTCGGACAAGAGCATCGCAAGGTACTTGGAGGTAGACCGCTCGACCGTCTGGCGGGCGAGGAGGCGCTTCGAGGAGGAGGGCGAGGAGGGGCTCAAGGACAGGCCGGGAGGACGCCCGCGCGGCGTCCACAAGGTCGACCTGAGGGCCATGAACGAGGTCCGCAAGATGCAGGAGAACCCCGAGCTCGGGGCGTTCCGGGTCCACGCCGCCCTGGAGCTCATGGGCATACACCTGAGCCCGCGCACCGTCGGGAGAATCCTGGCAGCGAATCGGGAAGCCGAAGGCCTGGCGAAGCCCTCCAGGGGCCGCAAGGCGAGGCGGGAGATGCCCTTCGGGGCCTCGCGTCGCCACGAGTTTTGGACCTCCGACGTGCGCTACATAGACCACTCCATCCCGGGAACCGGGCAGGCCTACGTGGTCGCGATCCTGGAGAACTACTCGCGGGCCATCCTCGCCAGCGCGGTGACGCTCTCGCAGGACACGAGCGCGTACCTCTCCGTGCTGCACGCGGCCATAGGGCGCCACGGCTCGCCGGAGGCCATCGTCACCGACGGGGGCGGGATCTTCCGCTCGGACCGGGCCAAGGCCGTCTACCGAGCTTTGGGCATAGAAAAGGTCGAGATCGAGCGCGGGCAGGCCTGGCAATCCCTGATCGAGACCAACTTCAACCTGCAGCGGCGGCTGGCGGACCACCCCTTCGCCAGAGCCGAGACCTGGGAGGAGTTGGTGGAAGAGCACGACCTATGGCTCGAGCGCCACAACACGCAGAGGCACAAGGCGCACGAGAACAGGAGGGACGGCCGGAGGAGTCCCTCGGAGGTGCTCGGCGCGGTGAGGGTGGTGCGCCACCATCCCACCGACCTCTCCCGCGCGTTCTTCTCCAGCATGCTCGTCAGGAAACTCGACGCCTCCGGCTACGCCCGCGTCAAGCACTGGAGGATCTACGCCGAGGAGGGCCTCGCCTTCTGCGAGGTGGCCGTGTGGCTGGGCGACGGGGAGATGGCCGTCGAGTACGCCGGCCAAACCCTCTCGCGCTACGACGTCACGTTCTCGCAAGACGCCGAGGTCGAGGCGGTGACCAACCCCCGCCTGTTCGCCGCCCCCTACGGGCCGCCGCAACTCAAGCTCTTCGCGCTGGGGGCCGCCTTGGGCGACGGCGGTTGGCTGAAGGCACTGAAGTTGGGAAGGTACGCCGCGCGAACCCGACGTCGCCCCGAGGCCCTCCAGCAGGCGCTCTTCCCCTACCTCGATGCGCGGTGACCTCCCGAGCGCTTTCGGCCTGGATCCTCGAGAACGCGGTCCCAGTGCGCGGCATCGAGCCCGGCGGCGGCTTCGCCGACCTCCTGCCGCTGAACCGGATCCTCCGCGGGGCGCGGATCGTCGGCCTCGGGGAGGCCACCCACGGCACCAGGGAGTTCTTCCTCTTCAAGCACCGCCTGCTGGAGTTCTTGGTGGAGGAGATGGGCTTCACCGTGTTCGCCATCGAGTCCGACCGCGAGGCGTGCCGGCCGATCGACCGCCACGTCCGTTACGGCGAGGGCGACGCCGAGGAGGCGCTCGCCGGGCAGGGGTACTGGACGTGGGACACCGAGGAGGTGCTCGCCATGGTCCGCTGGATGCGCGAGCACAACCGGGCGATGCCGGAGGAGAGGAGGGTCGGGTTCTTCGGCCTCGACGCCCGAAAGCCGGGCGGGGACGGGGCCGGCTCCACCCGTCCGGAAAGCGCCGCCGGCCGCGACCGCGGCATGGCCCTGGAGGCGAGGCGCGTCCTGGAGGAGGGGCGGCCCGGCGCCCGCATGGCGCTCTGGGCGCACAACGGCCACGTATCCAAGGGAGCGCTGTACGGCGGCGTGCCGGCCATGGGCGAGCACCTCCGCCGGGAGTTCGGCGACGCCTACTACGCCCTCGGGCTCACCTTCGCCGAGGGGGCGTTCCAGGCGCTCCCGCTGGGGCTCGGGGGCGGCAGGCCGGTCGAGCGCGCGGTCGGCCCGGCCAAGGAAGGGTCGGTGGAAAGGTGCCTGGCGGGCGTCGATCTCGGCGACTACGTGCTCGACCTGCGCGCGGACCCGACACCGCCCCCACCCGAGGTCCAAAGGTGGCTCTCCGAGCCCCGGCCGATGCGCTCCGTGGGCTCCGTGGCGCCCCGGTGGCTGAACCGCTTCTCCTACGCCCGGACCGCGCTGGCCGGGCACTACGACGGGCTCGCCTTCTTCGAGAGGACCACCCGAGCACGGCCCATACGGCCAGCCTCCTAGCCGTGCCGAGGTCCCCGATGCGCGCGGCGCTCGGCGCCTCGCAAGCGGCGGTACACCGTCTGCCAGACCAACACGCGGCGCCTACCGATGGTACCTTCGGTGGTCGCGCGCCCGCGATCTCCGCGGAGCACGCGGCGAGCTCGACTCGCCAACGCGGTTGTTACGCCTCTCCGAAACACGCACATGCCAGGCACTTGGCAGCAAGGCGTGTTTTATTGCCGCCCTCCGCTCCGGGCGGGCGTTGCGGGGTTTTTGGCTGTGAGAATAGGACCACGGCGTTTGCGGCGGATCCGACGATCGGCCTGACCCGACTTTTTGGTGGCCTCGTGCCTCGACCTAGACCAGTCGGTCGGCTCGGAGGTCCGCCGCGTCGCCGAGGTCGGGGACGCGCGTGGCCTCAA
>CAXTDD010000038.1:9742-10045 GCA_964242955.1 uncultured Rubrobacteraceae bacterium
CGCCCTAGCCCCGGCGGTCGGCGCGGCGGGCCGCCGCGGCGCCTATTGGGGCGGGGACGCGCGTGGCCTCATGGGAGCACGCCCTCAAGACGTAGGGCCCGTCACGGTCTCGCCCGCCGCATCTCGACCGCTGTTGCGCCAAGGGCGGAGTCGGCCACGCGGGGGTGGAGGAGAGCAATGGAGGGAGCCAAGGAACGGGACGCGCCGGTCTACTTGGGCGTGGACACGCGCTCGGAGGCCCACGTCGCCGCGGCCCTCGACGGGGCCGGCAGGCTTGTGGGCGTGCTGGCCGTCCCCAACGAC
>CAXTDD010000039.1:0-10012 GCA_964242955.1 uncultured Rubrobacteraceae bacterium
TGCACGACGGGGTTGGACCCGGCGCGACCAGGGCCGGCTGCGGGGAGACCGTGGCCCTCATCCGGCCGCTCGTCGACCTCGCCCGCTCGCGCGGGCTCTCGCCCGTCCCCGTCGGCGCGTTGCCGGGTAGCCTGCCCCGGTCCAATCCAGCGGATCTCCCGGGTGTGTAAGCGCTACCCTTGCACCCGACCCGCTCTCGGATAAAGTCAGGCGGCTATGAGCACGCGCATCAACCACGGCGACCCGCGCGCGCAGGCCCCGGCTCGGGCCCTCGAAACCGCGCTCGAAAAGATCACGGCGGGCGCGGCTGGTCGCGACCGCGGACCGGCCTTCCCGGAGGGTCCGTTCGTGGACCTTGCGGCTTCGGGCATCCTCGGTATGACGGCTCCCGGTCCTGGAGAAACTCGCGGTGCGTCGTTTGCTGATGAGTGGCGGGTGCTGCGGGCCGTGGCCCGGGCAGACGGGTCGGTGGGGCGCATCCTAGACGGACACTTCAATGCCGTGGAGCGCGTCTCGGCGCTGGCGCCCGAGCCGCTGCGCTCGGCGGAGCTACGGGCGGTGGCGGACGACGATTTGCGGCTCGGGGTGTGGGGCGCGGACCCCATCCCGGGTGAGGGCGAGCCGGCCAGGTTGGATGGGGACGGCGGGCGCCTCTCCGGCGTCAAGACTTTCTGTTCCGGGTCCACGGGCCTCGACCGGGCCGTCGTCCTGGTGCGCGCAGCCGGTGGACGATCGGGTCCGCCGCTCGTCGCGTACGTGGACCTCTCCGAAGGCGTCGAGATAGATCGTACGTGGTTCGCCGGCCACGGGATGCGCTCGTCTGAGAGCCACAGGGTCGTCTTCGACGGGGCGAGGGTGCTGGCCGTCCTCGGGGAGCCCGGCGCGCTCCTCGACGAGCCGTACTTCTCGCGCGACGCGATCCGGACCTCCGTCACCTGGGCCGGCATAGCGGACCTCGCGGTCGAATCGACGCTCGACGTGCTGGCCGCGAAGTCCGGGGACAGAGAACCGGACGACCTCGTCTCGCTCGCCGCGGGCCGCATCCTGACCGCCCAGGGGACCATCGACCGCTGGCTGGAGTTCGCAACCGCACGGGCCGAAGCGGACCCGGACACCTCGCTCGCCGGGTTCGCGACCCAACTCAGGGAGGCCGTCGCGGGCAGCTGCCGCGCCATCCTCGACGAGGCGGCGCGGGCGGTGGGCTCCCATCCCTTCGCGACCTCTGGGCCGCTCGACCGGGCGCGCAGGGACCTGGAGCTCTTCCTCCTGCAACACCGCCTGGAACCGGCCCTCACCCGCCGGGGCCGCCGGGCCATCACGGTCCGCCGCCCGTGACAGATCGCGGGCGCCTCGGCCGCGACTACTTCGAGGAGCTCTACGCCGGCTCAACCGACCCGTGGGACTTCGAGACCAGCGCCTACGAGCAGGAGAAGTACCGCCGGACCCTCGACGCTTTGGGCGACAGACGGTTCGGCCGGGCGCTGGAGGTCGGCGCCTCCATCGGCGTCTTCACGGCGTTGCTCGCGGGGCGGTGCGACCAGCTTTTGGCCGTGGACGTCTCCGAGAGGGCCGTCAGCGTCGCCCGGCGGAGGCTTTCGGGGCGGGATCGCGTCACCGTCGAACGCCGGACGCTCCCGGAGGAGATGCCGCCCGGCCCGTTCGACCTCGTAGTGGCCTCGGAGGTTTTGTACTACTTCACGCGGGAAGAAATGCTCGCGACCCTGGACGGTTTCGAGAGGGAGCTGGCCCCGAAGGGCGTCCTGCTCGCCGTCCACTGGCGCCGAGAGACGAAGACTTACCCCCTGCAAGGAGACGAGGTGCACGAACTACTCGCCGCAAACACCGGCCTCTCTATCACGCAGACCATAGTCGAGCCCGATTACAGGCTGGATCTGCTCGAGGACCGCGGTTGAACCGCGACGAGCGGCTCGTGATCGTCGGCGGCGGCCCCGCCGGCCTCTCCGCCGCGCGCTCCTACCGCAACGCCGGCGGCCTGGCTCGCGTAACCATCCTCTCCACCGAACCCTACCCCCCGTACAACCGCCCGCCGCTCACCAAAGACTTCCTACGCGGCGAGTCAGGCCGGGAAGACCTCCCGATAGAGTCGGAGGCCTGGTACGCGGACAACGACGTCGAGCTGCGGCTCTCCACCGTGGCAGAGTCCCTGGATCGGGACCGGGCCGCGGTCGAAACCGACGCCGGGGAAGAGTTCCCTTACGACGCCTGCGTTCTCGCGACCGGCTCCGAGCCGATACGCCTGCCCATCCCCGGCGCCGACGACCCCGAGATCCTCGTCATGCGGACGCTGGAGAACTCCGTCAGGCTCCAGAGCCGGGTCGGTAAAGGCGACGACGTCGTGGTGGTGGGCAGCGGCTTTATCGGGTGCGAGGCCGCCGCCTCGCTCTCGCTGCGGGGCGCCCACGTGACGCTCGTCAGCCTCGAAGAGGTGCCGCAAGGAGGGAGGCTCGGCAACGAGGTCGGAGGCCGCATCGAGGGCTGGCTGCGCGGCTTCGGCGTCGAGTTGCGCCTGGGCACGAGCCTGGAGGGGATCGAGCGCCGGGGCGGCGGGCACCTGGTCTCGACGGAAGACGAAGAGATACCCACCGGCACGGTCCTGTTCGGCACCGGGGTGCAGCCGCGCCTCGGTCTCGCCGAGGCGGCGGGCCTGGAGACGGACGAGGGCGTGGTCACGGACTCGTCGATGCGCACGAGCGCCCCTGGTGTCTTCGCGGCCGGGGACATAGCCAGCGCGTACAACGAGTCGGCCGGGCGGCACGTCAGCGTCGAGCACTGGGGGGACGCCCTGGAGCACGGCCGGATCGCCGGCGCCGTCATCGCCGGCGGCGAGGCCGCCTGGGACACGGTCCCCGGCTTCTGGTCCACCATCGGGGACAGGACCCTCAAATACTGGCACTGGGGCGACGGGTGGGAGGATCAGGCCTTCGA
The DNA here is from genome assembly GCA_964242955.1 of uncultured Rubrobacteraceae bacterium. GTDB lineage: Bacteria > Actinomycetota > Rubrobacteria > Rubrobacterales > Rubrobacteraceae > Rubrobacter_D. The sequence goes on from CAXTDD010000039.1 coordinate 2,947, forward strand.
GGACCGGGGAGACTCCTTCGTCGCCCGCTACGGCAGGGACGGCGTGCTGGTCGGCGTCCTCGCCCACGGCGCGGACGAAGAGTACGAGAGCGCCCGCGGGCCCATCGAGCGGGGGGACACCTTCCCCGGGTGAGGCCCGCGGCGCCGAACCCATCTCTGCGGGCCGTCGTCGTCGTGCCGGCGCGCGACGAGGAGGACCTGATCGGGGCCTGCCTGCACTCTCTGGCCGCCCAGGATGGCATCCCACAGGAAGAGTACGAGGTCATCCTGGTCCTCGACCGCTGCTCGGACGGGACGGAGGCGCGGGCCGCGGAGGTGGCCGCAGAGCATCCCAGATTGCGCCTCTCCGTCCTCCAGGGTCCGGGAAAGGGTTCGGGGTTCGCCCGGCGGATCGGGATGGAGACGGCCTACCGCCGCCTGGCGGGTTTGGGCCGCCAGGACGGGCTCATAGCCTCCACCGACGCCGACACGGTGGTCGCCCCGGACTGGCTCGCCGCCCAGCTACGGGCCGCGGGGGCGGGCGCCAGGGCCATCGGCGGTCGCATAGACCTCGCCGACGACGGCACCCTGCCGCCGGGCGTCCGGCGGTGGCACGCGGACTACGGCCGCGAGCGCTACGACCGCCTGCTCTCCCAGCCCGACCGGCAAGGTGCCACCGAGCACTGGCAGTTCTCGGGAGCGTCCCTTGCGCTCACGGCCGGCACCTACCGCGAGATCGGCGGCCTCAGGCCCCTGACCTTCCTCGAGGACGAATACCTCGAAGGCGTCCTACGCCGCCGCGGCATACCCATAGATCGGCTGCTCTCCGTCAGGGTCACGACCTCACCCCGCCTCAAAGGACGCGCCGGACGCGGCCTCTCCCGCGACCTGTCGGAAGCAGCTTTCAGGCATCAAGCTTCAGCAGCCGGCAAAGACCTCAGAACCGATGCCCGAAGCTCTTAACTAGGCCTTCTCCTCGCGGTATTCCTGGATGCGCCGTAGATTCTGACAAACCGTTCGTCTCACCCACCGCCTCCTTGAGCACGCCCATGACCTCCAGGTCCCCGTTTGGGTCGTCCGCGTCCCGGTCGGGGTTCGGGCGGACGAGGACCACGAGGCGGAGCTTCTTGTAGGTCCGGTGGCGCTCCTCCGGGGAGAAGAGGTCGAGGCCGGCCGATGCCTTCTCCGAGTAGCTTCCGAGCAGGTCGGCCCGGTCGCCTTCGAGCTCGGCGAGCCGGGCACGCCTCTCAGAGAGGGCGTCGAGTTCCCGCCTGGCGGCCTGGCGGGCGTCGTCGAGGCCGGCGAGCTTGGTCCTGAGCTCGTCGAAGGAGATCAGGCCCTCGGCGGCCATGTCCTGGAACCTGCCTCGCGTGCGTTCCAGCTCGGCGATCTTCTTGAGCCAGACCCGGGCCTCACGTTCGGGGTCGCCCTGGTGGGCCCTGCGCTCCTCCTCGATCAGCCGGTCCAGGGCGGTGCGCAGGCGCTCGGGGTCGCGCAGCAGGGAGAGGACGAGGTCCCACACGCGCCCTTCGAGTTCCTCGGCGCGGTAGGTGGTCGTGTGCTCGCAGCGGCCGGAGTAGCCGTAGGCCTTCGAGCATCGGTAGTAGTGGATGGTGCTCGTCCCGCCGCGCTTGAGCTTGTACGTGACGGGCCTCGCGACCATCGCCCGGCCGCAGACGGCGCAGCGCGAGACGGCGCCCGAGAGCTCGTAGAAGCGGTCCCTGACCCTGGAGCCCGTCTTGTAGCCGCGGATGGCGCCGCGGGCTGCCTCGACGGTCTCTAAGGGTATCCCGGCGTCGGGGACCGGGACGGCGATCCACTCGCTGCGGTCCTTGCGGCTCGTGGAGCGCTTCTTGCGGTAGACCCGCGCGCCGTCCGGTCCCACCTCGGAGACCTGGGTGCTCGTCACGCGCTTGCGGTTGTACCACCAGATCCCGTAGGTCCCGTCCCGATCGAGCGTCGCCGCCACCTGGTAAGAGACCATAGACCGGACCTCCTCGAACGAGTGGGGCCTGTAGAGGTCGTCGAGGACGAAGGACTCGATGGTCCCGCAGTGCCAGTAGGGGCTGCCGCCCGCGGTCGGGACGCCCTCGGCGTCGAGCGCCCGCTTGATACCGTTGACGGGCGTCCCGTCGGCCGCCATCCGAACGACGCGCCGCACGACCTCCATCCGCTCCTCGTCGACGACGTAGTTGGTGCGGTCCCCGTTGAAGCGGTAGCCGTAGTTGGCGCGCAGCGTGGGGACGACCTTGCCCTCGCGGGCCCGCTGCATCTTGCCGCGGCGGGTCCTCTCGGCGGTCTTCAGGCGCTCGAAGCGGGCGATCTGGTCCATGATGCCGTCGGCGAGCTGCCCCTCCGGCGACCCGTCGCCGCGGTCGTTGAGCGAGCGAAGGGCGCAGCCGCGCAGCGCGAACTCCTCGCGCAACAGATAGATGTAGGCGGGCTCCCTGGCGAAGCGGTCCCGGTCCTGGGCGATCACCGCGGAGATCCCGCCCGCGTTCACCAGGTCCCGCACGCGGTCCATGCCGGGCCTCTCCAGGGATACGCCGCTCTGGCCGGGGTCTTCTACCTCCTCGGCCACCTCGTAGCCCTCGGAGGCCGCGTAGGCGTGAAGCCGCTCCATCTGCTGGCGGAGGGAGTATCCGCTCCTGGCCTGCTCGTCCGTCGAGACGCGGGCGTAGAGGACCGCCCTGCGGGGGCCGTGGCCGTTCGTGGAAGTCATAGCTACTCCCCGGTGAGCTCGGAGGGCGGGACGCCGAAGACCTTGGCGAGCTTGCGGATCGTGGACGGGTGGGCGTTCGTGCTCGTGCCGCTCTCCAGGCGCCAGATGGTGTCCTTGGACACGCCCGCGGCCTCCGCCAACTCGCGCAGAGACATGACTCGCTCCGCCCGAAGCTCCTTCACCTTGCTCACGTTCACCTCCATGTCTGGCTTTGTACCGATGTCGTCTACTATGGGCAATTATACCTACAATATTCAGACAATACTAGACAATACAGTTATGAATGCGGTACAATGGTGTTGTCGGATAAAGAAGCGGCCCCGCAGGAGCGGCAACTCCCCGAGGCCCGGCCCACACAGACTCGGAGGTCATTGTGGACACCAGCAAGTTTACCGTACCGCCCGCCCCCTCCGCCGAGAACCTGGAGCACATCGGCCCGATAACGGCCCGCACCCTCGCCGCACTCGAAGAGAGGTACCGCCACGAGCTGATGGACGAGCTGGAGCGCCTTGAGCTGCGGGAGCGCATCGTCCGGATGAAGAGGAAGGCGGGCCGGTCCGAGCTTCGCTAGACCGGCTCTTCCCGACGTCGGGATTCGGCGAGCGTAAGGAAGGAGATACGCATGGGTAGCGGAGGGGCGACGGCACAGGTGGCGCAACGCGAACCGGAGTTCAGGCCCACGATAGCTCGGCGCGTCGCGGAGGACGGCGCCCTCCTGGTGATCGACCGGGTGGTCGGGGGCCTGGGGAAGGCCCTGTGCGTGTTCTGGGGCGCGGAGCACGCGCGGCGGGACCTCTACGCTTTGGGCGGGCGGCCCGAGGACGGCTGGGGCTTCGTCGAGGTCGACTCGGCGGCCCTGGCGACGATCCTGGCCTTCCTGGGCGAGATGGGCGAGGAGCGCCTCGTCTCGGTCGAGCCGGCGCCCGGCGCCCCGCACCTCGCGGGCCTGTTCGGGGCCGCGGAGTTCGTCGAGTTCCTGCGCGAGCAGGAGGGCGGGCGTTAGCCCCGACCGTATGTTCAGGTTCTTCAGTCGGCAACGCGCGCGGGCGCGCGAGGAAGGGTGGACGATGGACGTAAGGCTGGAGAGGGCCATGACGCCGACGAGCTCGGCGTTGAGGCCGTGCGAGTGGTGCGGGGGCAAGTTTGAGCCCCGCCCCGTGATGGTCACGGTGGAACCCCACGGGTACGAGATCTGCCCCGAGTGCGCGAGGGCGGTCTTGAAGGGCGAGCGGTGCGGCTTCCGGGCGGCACCCGGCTTTCCCACCTGGGAGCGCTACCAGGAGGCGCTCGCGCTCTACCCCGAGCCGATGCTCGCCAGCGACGAGGAGTGCGCACGGGCGGAGAATCTGGGGCTCTACGACGACCTCTTCGAGATGACCTTCCTCGACCGGGGGCCCTTCGGCTGATGGGCAACGGGCCGGTCGTCGAGGACCGCGGCCCCGGCCCCTAGCCCGGGCCCCCGTACCCGTGCCTGTACCACGCGGCCCACCGGCCCAGGCCCGCAACCGTCGAGCACCCGACCAGAGGAGTACGCATGGCTATCGAGCTGCGGACGATCCGCTGCCACCACTTCAGGGTTTCGCGCGAGCCCTGCCCCAACCCCGCCGTCGTGGAGATCCTGCGGCCGGCGCCGCATTTGCTCTGCGCGCAGCACGCCGCTATGGAGCTGGGCGCCGGCGAGGGCTTTTCCTACAGCGAGGGCTGGGAGGCCCACGGCGCCGAAGAGTACGCCCGTTACTGCGAGCAGGCTGTCGACGCCCTGCAGGAAATGGACGCGTACAACGACCGCGGGCCCTACGCCGACAACCCGGTCTTGCAGGAGGTGGTCGAGGAGGCGATCACCTACCTCGAAGAGTACGAGTTGGAGCGGGCGCGGACGGTGCTGGAGCGCCTCGGCGGGGAGCGCCGAGAGACGACCAGGGAACGCGGAAAGCGCGAGCTCTGGGAGAAGTGGAGCGGGAAGCTACGAGACTGACACGGCGTCTCAAGCATTCTGCAGGGCCTCTGGCTACGGCCGGGGCCCTCTTCTGTTGTTCGAGAAGGGAGAGCAGAGCATGGGAGACGAGCGGCGGGCGCTAACGGTCTTCGGGGCCGTCGTGCTGGAGCTGATGCTGGGCAGGGGGATCCGCACGTGGGTGGAGCTCTCGGCCCTGTTCCGGGAACACGGTTACGACTTCAAGGCGCCCCGGATGGGGAGCTGGTCATACGGCCGCCACCCCGCGGACAAGTTGTTTCCCTCGGCTCTCGCGGAGGTCCTCGGCCTCAATTCGGGTGAGCGGACCAGGCTCGCGCACGCCTTCACCTACGGCCAAGATATCGAGGTCTCCGGGCCCGAAAGCTGGCGATCGTCGGCCGGCGATCTGTGAGAATTTTGGGAGGCCGTGACGCGCGCGCGAGGAGGCCGGGGTATCCTGATCGTTGCCCCGGCTGGGACGGAAGGAGGCACGGCGTGTACCGGAACCGCATCGAGGAGCTGAGGGAGGCCACGGACCTGGTCGCCGCCGTGGGGCGGCTTGCGGACGCCATCGAAGGGAACCGCCCCTGGATGAGGGCCGCGGAGGCGGCCGAGTTCCTCGGCCTGAACCGCGCCGTGTTCGCGGCCCTGGCCGCCGCCGGCGAGATCCCGCGCCACAAGCCGGGGCAGGGGGCAGGATACCGGTACTACGGCCCCGAGCTCACCGAGTGGCTGCTCGGGCGCTGACGTCCTTGGCGCCAAAGTTTTGGGAGTTTTGGGAGGCCGTAACGCGCGCGAGGCGCCCGGAGCCTCGCCCGGTCCGTCTCTTCCCGACGTCGGGACGGTGCCGCGGCGGTAGGATGTGGGTATGGATCGTACGGTGACGGAGCGCATAGACCGGTGGCTCTCGTCCGCGATCGCGGCCTGGGAAGGCCTGCCCGGGGTCGAGCGCGGGATAGACGGGTGGGACCGGGAGGACCAGCTGGACTTCCTCGCCGACTGGGGCTCCAAAGAGCACCAGCTCGACGTCCTGCGGCGGGCCGCCGGTTCGGGGGAGATGACCGAGGGGCAACTGCGGGAAATGGGGACGCTCGAGGGCGTCGTCGCCAAGAACCGGCCGATAATCGAGCGGCTGCTGCTGACGTGAGCGGGGGAACCCCTAGCTTCGCTGGGCGCGGGGAGGCATCGGGGTGGGACGCCCCTCCCTACGAGACGAACCGGGTGATCCGGATACCCACGGCCGTCCCGGAGCTCGGCGTCGAGTCCGGGGATGGGGGCGTGATCGACATCGCCTACCGCGGCCGGAGCGGCAACCTCGTGCTCCTCGTGGAGGTCCCCAAGGACGGCGGGACCTCCGCCGGCTTGCTCGACGTCGAGGTCCTGCCGGGCGGTTCGCTTCGCGTGCTGAACCATACCGTGCTCGACTGGCCGCCGGGCGAAGCCGCAGGCGGGGCCTGACAGTGGAGACCGACCGGATCGACCTGGACCTCGCCTACCTGCTCCAGGACGCCGACGACCTGGCCGAGACCCTCCCCGAGTGGGCCGAGATCTCCGAGAACGAGCGGGGCATCTGGCAGTTCGGGTGGCCCAACGACCTGGAGATCCTCGAGAACCTCCACGGCTCCCGCGACGCCATGAACGCCGAGCAGCGCGCCCGCTACGAGGAATTGCTGGGCAAGCTGCGCGCCCTCGCCCCAGCGCTCGAAGGGACCGGCCTCAGGCGACCGGCCGAGATAGACGAATCGGACGGACCATGACCCCGCGAAACCGAATAGTCCACCCCGACAAGAGCATCCTCGTCGTGCGAGACATGTCCGGGTGGCTCTCCGAGCTCGCCCGGGAGTGGGACGATCTCTACGAGGACGAGCGGATCGACTTCTCCATGGAGTGGTCCGACGCCATGAGCCACCTGAGGACGGTCGAGGGGCTCCACGCCGCCGGCGAACTCTCGGACGAACAGGAGCGCGCCTACGCCCCGGTCAGGCGCCTTATCGCCGAGCTGCTGCCAACCATAAGGCGCCTGGACCTGGAGGAGCCCGGCTTCCCGATCGGCTGACGCCGGGCTCTAGGCCCCTTGGGGTGCGCCCGTTCGGGGAAGGGGGATCCCCCCGCCTACCGGATCGAGGCGAGCCTCTGGGTCTCCGCGGCGGCGGACCTGGCCTCTTCCGGCTTCGGGCCGGGCACGGCGAGCTCCTGCAGGTGGTGGACCTGGGCGAAGCTTCGCCCCTCGTAGCGCAGACCGACGGCCGCGGACTCCACGTTTAAGCTCTCCTGGCTGGCCGCGCGGGCGGCCTCGAACTCGGCCTCCCTCCTCGCGCCACCCAGGGCATCCTCCATCGCCGCGAGGGGCTCGTCGAGGAGGGTGATCCTGGCCCGGAGCGCGGCGGCGTTCTGCCGGGGTATCCCCGCTC